>JABDIQ010000002.1 GCA_013003655.1 Winogradskyella sp.
GTCTGCCATGATTTTAAATGATTAATTTGCCATTTATAATCGTTAGCAATCTTAACATCTTTGTAAAGTTGACGCTTCTTTTGGGTATAATTCACTGGGACACTTAATGTTTGCTTGCCGTTAGGTCCTAATATAACACATCGGTTTCGGTAGGTTTGTTTTTGATAGTTGTCAAATTTTTCAAAAACTATTTTATTTGATTGTGCCATTACAGCCATTTGATAAATACTAGGAAAGTACGTAGGATGTAATAACGTTCTCATCTTGGGAGGATATTTTTTGATCCCTCTAATATGTTACTTAAGTTGTTTTTTTCTTTTTCGGTACTTGGCAATTAAGGTCCACGCTAAAATCACAACCAAAAAAGGAATTAAATAAGACGTTCTTTTGCCTTCGCCTCCTACGGTAGTGAAAATTCTATCCCACCTAAACTTCCAGTTTTTTATGCCATCGTTTATTCCATCGATACTCATCCAAATGAAAACTGGCTTACCAATAACATGATTATGCGGAACAAAACCCCAATATCTACTATCAATAGAGTTGTGTCTATTATCACCCATCATCCAGTAATAGTCATTTTTAAAGGTATATTCTGAAACGACTTCATCATCAATAAAGACTTGATTACCCCTTGCCACAATCTTATGACCTTCGTACTCAGCAATAAGTCTTTTATACAATGGTAAATTTTCAACATTCAATTGAATGGTAGTATTGGATTTTGGCACATATAACGGGCCAAAAAAATCGATATTCCAGTTATATCTAGGATCGTGAGGGAAAATAGCTGCACGTTCACCTTCTTCTGCTCGAACAGGTATTATTGTGTCTACCTCTGGATGATTTTTTAATTGTGCTACAGCTGCGTCAGTTGCTGCAGGGATATAATACGAGTTAGGTGTAGATCCGTAGCTTAGTCCGTCTGTAATGTCAAATTTCTTTAATATTTCTATAATACGTTGTGGTTGTATATTACGTTTGAATGTCACTTCGTATGAGAACTGCAACAAAACTCTATCTGGCAAGACATTTTGTTCACCATTAATGTACACATAGCCATTTCGGATTTCTAATGTATCACCAGGTGTTGCTACACATCGTTTTACCAAATTGGTTTTTTTATCTATAGGCTTGTAAAAGTTTCTAACAGGCTTAAATTGATTCATGTCTAACAGCGTATCGGCTGGTTGACCAAACACTACAATTTCATTTCTATCAATACTTTCAAAAGCTGGTAATCTTAAATAGGGTAGCTGCAATTTATTCTTCCACGAGGTGTTTCTTTGTTCGTATTCATCACTATATAAATACGATTTTGTTTTTAAAAACGGAATTGTATCGTGTACCATAGGGGCTGCAACCGTTGTCATTGGAATGCGTGCACCATAATGCATTTTACTAACCAATAAAAAGTCGCCAACCAAAAGCGATTTTTCTAATGATGATGATGGTATAACAAATGGCTGTATAAAATAGGTGTGTACAATAGTGGCTGCCACAACAGCAAATAGTATTGAACTTATCCATTCGCCAGCGCCAGATTTAGGTTGTAATTCTCTGTCTTTAATATAATTAACGTCGGCGACGTAATTTAAATAGTAATTATAGAATCCAAGTGTTATTATAGCTAGGAATGTGTCTAAATGCTTGTTTTTGCCAAAGCTACGCGCAGTTTCAACCCAAACGGTTGGGAACATTATGAGATTTACAATAGGAAGAAACAATAGTGGAACCCAATACCAAGGTCTGTTTATTATTTTCATTAGTATAAACGCATTGTAAACAGGTACAAATGCCTCCCATGCTTTTCG
>JABDIQ010000285.1 GCA_013003655.1 Winogradskyella sp.
AACTTTGACGAATTGGGTGGTATTTCTAAATCACTCTTAAGTTGAACAGCTAGAATTCCCAGAAAGAAAAATAAAAGCGCAGGATTAGTGAGATTATCTATTAATAAATGTAAATCCATTTAGGAGGTTGGTTAGTGTTTAGGTTGGGTTACACTATTTTATAAATGATATATCTAGTGTGCCATTGATCACTACATTATAGCCCTCTTTGCGTGCAATAGCAATGTAGTCTTTGGCAATTTGTTTTTCGTTTTGTAATTCATTAATACGGTTGTTTTCATAGGTGATATCAGCACATTCATCACCTTCACAAAGCCTTAATTTTTGAAGCTTATGAAAGTTCACTTTTTGCTCAATAAGAACATTGACAATATGAGCAGCTTCAAAAGGTGTAAAAAGTCCTTCTACAAGTTGTACTTGTTGTTTTGCGGTTTCAACAGTTTGTTTTGTTTTTGTAGTCTTCATAATAGTTTTCGATTTTTTTAATAAGGGTTTTTATTTTGTTGGTTCCATGAGTTTAATAATTGCAACACACGATATAATAAAGGCACATATAGCTATGTGTTCCATAAATATGTTATCATTCATATAAGAGAGAGTTAACAAGCCAGTTAAACCTAAAATGGTTAGTGCAGCTGAAACTTTGGTTTTTACAGCCGATCTTTTTTCGTCTGTATTTTTAAGTTCTTTTACGGTAGCATGAGATTCTATTCTAGACATGTGAAACGTATATTTAATTGTTTGTTAAAAATTTATTTGGTGCAAATTTGAAACAAATATTTTATTTATTTTTATATATATTTTTAATGATATACATAAACAATAGTTATGAATTACACTTTGCATCAACTTCAAATCTTCTTGAAGATCACCCAATCAAAGAGTATTACCAAGGCGTCTGAAGCTCTGTTTTTAAGTCAGCCAGCGGTTTCTATTCAACTCAAAAAATTTCAAGATCAATTTTCAATTCCCTTGACAGAGGTCGTAGGCAGGCAGTTATACGTCACAGATTTTGGACAAGAAATTGCAGAGGCTGCTGAAAAGATATTAAATGAAGTACAGGCCATAAATTATAAAACCTTATCCTTTAAAGGTCAAGTGGCAGGACGATTAAAAATATCGGTAGTATCCACAGGAAAATATGTAATGCCTTACTTTCTATCTGATTTTACCAACCTGCATCGAGGCGTAGATCTAGTGATGGATGTTACCAATAAAAAGAGTGTGGTTAAGAGTTTAGAAAATAATGAAGTCGATTTTTCATTGGTCTCAGTAATACCAGACCAGTTAAATTTAAATAGGGTAGAACTTATGGCCAATAAACTGTATTTAGTAGGAGGTACTAAGGAAAAATTCAACCGAAATGTATCCAAAAAACAGATTTTTGAAACCTATCCTATGCTTTATAGAGAAGATGGTTCTGCTACGCGAAATGCAATGGAATCGTTTATTGCTAGCCATAATTTTTCAACACCAAAAAAAATGGAACTTACCTCTAACGAGGCTTTAAAACAAGCTGTTGTGGCAGGTTTAGGATACTCCATAATGCCGTTAATAGGTATTAAAAACGAATTGAAAAATGGTGACTTGAAAATAATACCATTCAAAGGATTACCCATTGTTACTAATTGGAATCTCGTTTGGCAAAAATCAAAGAATCTATCACCAACTGCAATGGCCTATTTAGACTTTATTAAAGCAGAAAAAGATAGAATTATAAAAGAGAATTTTGATTGGTATGCCAAATATTAAAATAATCATTTAATACACTTTGTATTATAAGTTACTTGTGCTTTGAATTCTATGCCCTTGTGTTGTAAACGACAGTCCCTGTTGTCCAGAGGTTGATATCATTATACCTTCAAAAAGTGGCTCGTTGAGGTTTGGTTTTACGGTCCAATCAAACAAAAAATTGGCGCCAGTTCCGCCTTCTTTATCTTGTTCGTCAATGACGATCTCAACAGTTTCTAAAGGTGCTATGAAAATGGTTTTATTAAAATACGTACGTATCAGATGTCCTTTCGTGTCAAAATATTCGGCTTTATTCAAATAGATTGAATCCGTTTTATTTGTATTTCGCATACTTACGGTAACCGTTAAATTATGGGTTTTATGTTCGGTCTGGCTATAGATCTGTGAGTAAACAGAAAGATAACTTGTGCCATGTATTAAAGAATCACTTTGTTTTAATGATACCGCTCGTTTTTCCCAATTCACCGGATTTATAGAACTCAACTCAGCCTCTTCCTTACATGACTGTATTAGCAGGATAAAAAACAGGAGATAGACTATTTTTTTCATATCATTCAATGTCTTATGTGCATTTTATTATTTGAATTACACTTTGAAGATTAAAATTGATAAATGCAATTCTAAATTTAGATAATTAAATTTTAATGCTGTCTTTATTTTTTTCTAAAAAAAGTATATTTCGGACTTTAAAGTAAAAACACTTAATTACATACAATATGAAAAACGTAATTCTGTACTTTTTTTTAGTGCCAGTTTTTCTATTTGCCCAAGAAAAAGAAAACGATACAATAAATGTAAAGGCTAGCCTGTCATTAACAGGTTTTTATCAAGGTGGCAATGTTGAAACATTGATCTTTAGAGCCAATTCAGATTTTAGTTTTAAGCCATTTAAGAATGGCCTATTTGAAACCAGAAACTCCTATGTTTATCAGGAATTTGGTAAGCAAAAAGCGGATGAAGATATTTTAAGCCTTAATTTTTTACGCTTTAATACCAATCGTAAAATATCGCCATTACTCTTAGGGTTTGTAAGCACTAACTTTAGACGAGAAATTGATATTCGCTATCTTTTTGGTGCTGGTGCAACGTTTCAAGTCTACAGCAAAAAGAAGGATTGGCTTAAATTTTCATTAACCTGCGAATATGAGAATACGGAGTTTAAGCAATCTAATTTTAACAAAGATGAGTTTGATGGCAACGAAACGATAAATACCTATAGAGGCACCTTATGGGTAAGTGGCAAATACCATTTGTTTAAGAATAAAGTGATTCTCAGTCACGAAAGTTATATTCAGCCATCCTTAGAACGACGCAATAATTTTAGATGGCGTGCAGACGTCTCTCTCGAAGTTCCGGTTTGGAAGTTTCTAAATTTTAAGATCAATTATCTTGATTCCTTTGAAAGTGTAGTGATACAAGATCAACGGCAAGAAGACAGTGTTATGTCGGTTGGGTTTACTGTTAAAACCTATTAACCAGTCTTACTATAGTACTTTTTACGCAACCAAAAGGAAACTCTTACCAACAAAATCAATGCTGGTACCTCCACCAGCGGTCCAATAACTCCGGCAAAAGCTTGTCCGGAATTTAATCCAAAAACCGCAATGGCTACTGCAATTGCCAATTCAAAATTATTCCCTGCCGCTGTAAACGCTACTGAGGCTGTTTTATCATATTCAGCTCCCATAGCTTTGGTAAAGAAAAACCCAATAATAAACATTAAAGCAAAGTAAATAAGTAGTGGTAGGGCAATGATAAGTACATCCATTGGGATTTCTACAATAAGCTCTCCTTTGAGTGAAAACATCACTATAATAGTGAATAATAAGGCAATTAGTGTCAGTGGTGAAATTGTTGGAATAAAGGTTTCATTGTACCATAATTCGCCTTTTAGTTTAACCAAAATGTACCGGCTCAATAAACCCATTACAAACGGAATACCTAGGTATATGGCAACGCTTTCAGCAATGGTTCCAATGGATATATCAACAATAGCACCTTCAAATCCAAAATAGGGCGGAAGGATTGTTATAAATATCCAGGCGTAAAAACTATAGGCAAACACCTGAAAGATGCTATTAAGTGCAACTAATCCTGCACCATATTCACTGCTACCTTCTGCAAGGTCATTCCAAACCAACACCATAGCTATGCAACGGGCAAGACCAATTAAGATGAGACCTACCATATATTCAGGATAGTCCTTTAAAAATGTAATAGCTAAGAGGAACATTAACACTGGCCCAATAACCCAGTTAAGTACTAATGATATTGAGAGGATCTTTGTGTTTTTAAACACTTTTGGAAGTAATGCATAGTTTACTTTAGCCAAAGGCGGATACATCATAAGAATTAAACCAATAGCAATAGGTAAATTGGTCGTGCCACTGCTTAACGCATTGATTTGATTAGGAATAGAAGGCATGAAATAGCCAATACCAACGCCTACGATCATGGCTGCAAAAATCCAGAGAGTAAGGTTTTTATCTAGAAAACTTAATTTTTTTAAGGCCATAATTTAGGATTGGATTTGAGAGAAGACATACATGAGTTCTGTTGCTATTTGAAGGCAACGTTCATTGTATTTCTCGGCTTGCTGAGGCGTGTTGTCAAAAGCTTTTGGATCTTCAAATGTAATGGGTGTACGGTGTGAGGCTCCAGGCACAAATGGACAAGCTTCATTGGCCGAGTCGCATGTCATGATTGCTATGAAATCTGATTTTGGATTAAAATCATCATCCATTTTCTTTGAAAATCCGATCACTGGATGAGCATTGTCTGTATATTTAATACTATACACTGGGTTAGTACCTTCTGAAATTGTATGTATTAAAAACCCTGATTTTTTTAAGGTCTCTGCAACCATAGGAAAGAGAGCTGT
>JABDIQ010000298.1 GCA_013003655.1 Winogradskyella sp.
TAGTCTTCCTCCTGGCTTTATCAACTCTGCTGTTTGCAACAGCAACTCTTTTAAGGCATCAATTTCTTCATTAACCTCAATCCTAATCGCCTGGTAAATCTGAGCAAGTACCTTATGTTCATTTTTATGTTTTAAAAATTTAACTAGTACAGATTTTAAATGCGAACTTGTCTTAATGGGCTTTGTTTCACGTTCCTGAACAATTAATCTTGCCATGACTGGTGCCTGTCTTAATTCACCGTACTGCAGAAATACTTGCTTTAATCGTTCTTCTTCATAGGTGTTAATTACATCGTAAGCCGAACGCTGATTGGTTTGATCCATTCTCATATCCAAGTCCGCCTCGAATCGTGTTGAAAAGCCGCGTTCTGCAACATCAAACTGATGCGAAGACACTCCGAAATCTGCCAAAATACCGTCAACTGCTGTGACACTATTGAATCTTAAAAACCGTTTTATATATCTAAAATTTTCATTGATTAGCAGAAATCGATCATCCTCTATAACGTTAGTCAGTGCATCCTGGTCTTGATCAAAGGCCACTAACTTTCCGTTTGGCCCTAAACGGTCTAAGATTGCTCTGCTATGTCCACCTCCACCAAAGGTGACATCCACATAAACACCATCCTCAACAATGTTGAGACCCTCAACAGATTCATTAAGCAGAACTGGATTATGATATACTTGCATCATTAGTATCGTCTTGTCCCATAACGTCTTCGGTGAGATCAGCAAAATCTTGTGCAGTATCATCAATAGCTGCTTCGTACTTGTTCTTGTCCCAGATCTCAACAATGTTAATTGCCGTTGAGAGTACAATGTTTTTGGAAATAGCCGCAAACTCATACAGGTCTTTAGGGATTAGCAATCTGCCGTTACTATCTACTTCAACAACCTTAACACCTGCTGTAAATCTTCTTATGAAATCGTTATTCTTTTTTTTATACCTGTTTAACTTATTTATCTTATTCATTTCAATTTCCCATTGCTCCATTGGATACAATTCCAAACAGGTTTGAAAAACGGATCGCTTCAATACAAACCCATTTTCTAACACAGGAAGTAACTGCCGCTTTAAAGGTGCAGGCAACATAAGCCTACCTTTGGCATCTACTTTACACTCGTATGTTCCTATTAATGAATTCAATATGGCTGAGAAACTGATTGACTGATATAAGAATCAAATATATTGAAAAATTCTCCACTTTTTACCACTATTTACCACTTTTGTTGATAAATAATCTAAAAACCGACTATATAGCCCACCATACTTGGTGCATAATCACTATGGCTATTGTTATACCATAATTGCAAACTTTTAAAAATCGTAAATCTTAAATCCATATCTAAGATTTACGCAAAGCGTATTAAATATTTGTTTTCTAAAGGATTTAATTATATTTGTTTTTATCTAAAATTGACGCACCACTTAATGGCACATCCTCTTAAAAAAGAAAAGGAATACAGATATATTGAAGTTGGAGAGGGTACTCCAATTATTGTACTTCACGGATTAATGGGTGGTTTAAGTAATTTTGATTCTGTAACGAATTTTTTTAGTGATAACGGCTATAAGGTTATTATCCCAGAATTACCTATTTACACCATGTCTTTAATCAAGACCAACGTTAAAAGCTTTGCTAATTATTTAAAAGCCTTTATTGATTTTAAGGGCTTAGATGATGTTATATTACTAGGCAATTCTTTGGGTGGACATATTGGTTTGTATCATACTAAAATGTACCCTGAAAAGATCAAGGCATTGGTCATAACAGGGAGTTCAGGTCTTTACGAAAGCGCCATGGGCAGTGGATACACCAAGCGTAGCGATTATGAGGTGATTAAGAAAAAAGCTCAAGATGTTTTTTATGATCCTGAGGTTGCCACCAAAGAAATCGTAGATGAAGTTTATGAAACCGTCAATGACCGTAATAAACTTATTAAAACCTTAGCTATTGCTAAAAGCGCCATACGCCACAATATGGCCAAAGACCTTCCTAAGATGACTACGCCTACCTGTATAATTTGGGGGAAGAATGACACTGTAACACCGCCTGAAGTGGCCAAAGAATTTCATGAATTGTTGCCAAATTCTGAGTTGTTTTGGATTGACAAATGTGGCCACGCTGCTATGATGGAACATCCTAATGAATTTAACACCATTTTGAATAAATGGTTGCAGAAAAATAATTTCTAACGTTATTATCGTCGCTTTATGCAAATAAAATCTGCAGAGTTTGTTATTAGCAATTCTGAAGTTGCTAAGTGCCCAAATCACGGCATGCCTGAGTATGTATTTATAGGTCGTAGTAATGTTGGCAAATCGTCTTTAATTAATATGCTTACAGAGCGTAAAAGCTTGGCTAAAACGTCTGGAAGACCTGGTAAAACCCAATTAATTAATCATTTTATCATCAACGCCAATTGGTATTTGGTTGATCTACCAGGCTATGGTTATGCTAAAGTGTCTAAATCGTCTAAAAAGAAATTTCAAAAATTTATCACTAACTATTTTGAGCAGCGAAAACAATTGGTCTTAGCTTTTGTTTTAATTGATATTAGACATAGTCCACAGCCAATTGATTTGGAGTTTATGCACTATTTAGGTAAAAAAGAAATTCCATTTGCAATAATTTTTACTAAAGCAGATAAATTAAAACCCAAGGCTATTGAGAGACATGTCGAAGCTTATTGCGAAGAATTACTGAAGACCTGGGAAGACCTGCCTCCATATTTTGTTACCTCCTCAACTAAAAATTTGGGCAAAAAGTCTGTATTGGAATATATTGGAGCTACCAATGATGAAATTAAGGAACTAAAACAATCTATGTCTTAGGTTTTGATATCTAAAGCATCTCTCAAGGCATTGCCTATAAGCATAAATGCCATCACTAATAGCATAATGCAAACACCTGGTATAATAGCCAAATACGGTTGTCCTAGAATAATATAATTGTAGTGATCTTTAATCATTGCTCCCCAACTAGCCATGGGTGGCTGTGCGCCAATTCCTAAAAAACTGAGTCCGCTTTCAATCAGAATAGCAGCCGCAAAATTTGCAGCAGAAATAACAATCAGCGGCGCCATAATATTAGGAAGAATATGCTTCGTAATTATTCTCAAGTCATTATAGCCTAATGCTCTTGCGGCCGTTACGTATTGCATTTCTTTGGCACTTATTATTTGACCTCTTACAACGCGCGCTACCTCAACCCACATGGTAAGACCCACAGCAATAAATACTTGCCAAAATCCTTTTCCTAATGCCAGAGTTATTGCAATTACAAGCAGCAAAGTTGGTATAGACCATGTTATATTAATAATCCACATGATCAAGGCATCTATTTTGCCTCCGTAATATCCAGCGATACTTCCCATCACAAGACCTATTACCAGTGAAATAATTACAGCTATAAAACCAATAAAGAATGAAATGCGTGCTCCAATAAGTATTCGGCTTAAGTAATCTCTTCCATATTTATCAGTACCAAACAAAAATTGTTTGTCTTTTATATAGGGTTTGTAATCTCCATTTGGAAATACGTCTAGCCCTATTGATTTACTCAACCCAACTAAGCCATCCGAGGCATACTGTATATAGGTCAATTTATCTTTGTTAATGTCGAAGGAAGAAATAGGGATTTCAAGGTCGTTATTCTTATCACCAAAGAACAATTGATCTAGCCAATTCTGATCTGCTTTAATGTTTGAAGGAATAGTTAGCATCGTTACTTTGAATCCAGGAGATTTAGAATGAATAGATAAATGCATTTGATTGGCATTTTGCGAATTATCTGGTGCAATAGCATAGGCAAAGACTGCTATTAAACCTATCGCTATGACGAGATAAAAACTGAAAACGCCCCAAAAGTTTTTCTTAAACTTTTGGAGCGCTATTGCTGTTAATGAACTACCACGACTTGGCATACTACATTAATTCTTTACTGATGCAGCTACCTTATTTTTAATGGCATAGGTCATTTTAATATCGTTTAGCACATTTAAGGCTTCTTCTATATAAACATCTTGACTTAAGCTTTGATGCCAACGCTCTCTTTTTTGTTTTAAAATAGAGTCTTGAGCCATGAGTTCTTGCTCGTATGGCAATGACTGGAACGTGAGATCCGTTTTATAGTCTGATAGTTTCTCAAACCGCTTAGCCTCTTGTTCATTTAATTCTAACTGCTGCTTGTATTTGGTATAATTTAATGGATAGGTTGCTCTATCTCTTATCTGTTTTACCCATTGTGCGTTAGCATCGATCAATCTAAGTTGTTCATTATTTGCCATACGCTCTTTACTTCTACTAATTGTTGTTTCGTAATCGTAATAATTCTCCCAAGGTGTGTAGGTTGCTGCATCAATTTCGTCCCATGGTAATGGATTTTCATAATCTTTCTCACCAATATTAAAATAGCTATATCTGTCTGGAACGACCACATCACTCTTTACGCCTTCTAATTGAACACTTCCACCATTGATACGGTAGTATTTCTGTGTCGTAAATTTTAATGCACCCATATCACCATTAGAATTGTTTCTTACCATTCTATTAAGATCAAGTACATTTTGAACAGTTCCTTTACCATAGGTTTGTTTGCTCCCTATAATCACTGCTCTTTTATAATCTTGCATAGCTGCTGCTAGAATTTCTGATGCAGATGCCGATAATTCATTCACTAGAATAACTAATGGTCCATCCCAAATGATTGATCTATCTTTATCTTTAAGCACTTCCTTAGGCTCTCCTGCTGTTTTAACTTGTACTACTGGACCGTCTTTAATAAACAAGCCCGCCATATCAACTACTGCGGGTAATGATCCACCACCATTGTTACGCAAATCTAATACTAAGCCTTCCATGCCTTGCGCTTTAAGGCGCTCAATTTCTAATTTTACATCACTCGCCGCATTACGCTCATTATAATCATCAAAATTCACATAGAATTGCGGAAGATTAATTACACCAAATACCTTATCGTCTTTTTCAACAATACTAGATTTTGCAAAAGTTTCTTCTAATTCAACAACATCTCGAGTGATAGTAATATCTTCAATCGTTCCGTCTACTTTTTTAAGCGTTAAGGTCACTTTAGTGCCTTTAGGTCCTTTAATGAACTTTATGGCATCATCAAGTCTCATACCAACTACATTAATAGGCTCTTCTTCGTCTTCTTGTTTTACCTTAATAATGTGGTCACCTACTTCTAATTCGTTTTGTCTCCATGCAGGCCCGCCACTGATGATTTCGTTAACTACAATGGCATCTATTTTCTTTTGTAAACGCGCGCCAATACCTTCAAATTTACCAGAAATAAGCACATCAAAACGGTCTTTATCTTCAGGCGCATAATAGAATGTATGAGGATCAAACTCCATAACGATGGCATTTAGATAAACCGCAAACCAATCTTTACGTTGTCTGTCTATAATATATTGATGAAGTTCATCAAGCGATTGTTTTGTTTGTTGTCTTGCCTTCTCTTCAGCGGCTATTGGGTTTATTTCTCCTGATGCCGTTGAGGTTTCATTTTCTGGTGAGAATTGACTGTTTAAAAAGTCTTCATTAGAATTTTGTTGTGTAATAACATCGTCATAGTTGGCAATCGTTGAAAACTTTAATTGTTGTCTCCAACGTTCTTTCATTTGACGTTTATTCTTTACATAATCTAATTCTTCATATTCTGTTGAGTAGTCTTCGTCAACAGAAAAATCGAATGGCTCAGTGAGTATTTCTTCGTAGAGTTCTTTTGATTCATCAATACGTTGTAAAAGTCTTTCGTAAGTTAAATTAAAAAAGGAAATGTCGTAAGCCTTAATCTGATCGTCAATTTCTAATTCGTAGGCTTCAAAATCTTTAATATCAGACTCATAGAAATAACGCTTAAATGGGTCTAATTGATTTAAGTAATCTTCAAAAACTGCTTTAGAAAATCCGTCGTTAATGTCTTTTGGATCAAAGTGAGCTTCTTCTAGCAAATAGGTAATAATCTGTATGAGAACTTTGTCCTTATCATTGTCGTCAAACTTAGTAGTTGTAAAGCTACATGAAGCAAAAGCTAAGAGTAGCGCTAATAACAAATACCTATAATTCCCTCTTAATATTTTCATTGTTAATCCTT
>JABDIQ010000306.1 GCA_013003655.1 Winogradskyella sp.
ATTCTGGATCTTCAGCAGCACGTAATTCTTGTGATACAAAATCATATGCACGTAAATTTAATGCTAAACCTACAATTCCAATTGCACTTGTCCATAAACCAGTAACAGGTACAAATAACATAAAGAAGTGTAACCAACGTTTGTTTGAGAATGCTACACCAAAAATTTGTGACCAGAAACGGTTAGCTGTAACCATTGAATATGTTTCTTCTGATTGTGTTGGTGTGAATGCACGGAATGTGTTTGCCGCATCACCATCTTCAAATAATGTGTTTTCTACAGTTGCACCGTGAATAGCACATAATAAAGCACCACCTAAAATACCAGCAACACCCATCATGTGGAATGGGTTTAATGTCCAGTTGTGGAAACCTTGTAAGAATAATAAGAAACGGAAGATTGCTGCAACACCAAAACTTGGTGCGAAGAACCAACTAGCTTGACCTAATGGGTAAAGTAAGAATACTGAAACAAATATTGAAATTGGACCTGAGAAAGCAATTGCGTTATATGGACGAATCCCTACTAAACGTGCAATCTCAAATTGACGTAAACAGAATCCGATTAAACCAAATGCACCATGTAATGCAACAAATGTCCAAAGACCACCAATTTGACACCAACGTGTAAAATCACCTTGTGCTTCTGGACCCCATAATAATAATAATGAGTGACCCATACTGTTTGCTGGACTTGACACAGCTGCAGTTAAGAAGTTACATCCTTCAAGGTAAGAACTTGCTAAACCATGAGTATACCATGATGTCACAAAAGTCGTACCAGTCATCCAACCACCTGTTGCTAAGTAAGCAGTTGGGAATAATAATATACCTGACCAACCAACGAAGACAAATCGATCTTTCTTTAACCAATCGTCAACTAGATCAAATAAGCCACGTTCTTGGTTTTGCCCAATAGCAATGGTCATATTTTAATAATCCTTTAATTAAATATTTATAGAGTAAACAAGAATAAATAAATTTTACTCCAGTCTTGTCAGCTTATAATTACCATTATATGTCAAAATATGAGAAATAATTGAAATTTTCAATCAAATTATTTTAACAATATAAACTAATAAAAATTCTAATAAATTTAATTTCTTTAAGTTAATTTTGTTAAAATAAAATTAACTTAAAGAAATTAAACTTGCTTAGCTAACGTCATCAATTTGAGTATAGATGAACCATAATGCCATGCTAAGTGCTGGAAAAACTAAACCAACGATAGGAACTAAAATTGAAGGTAAAAATGCAGCTGCCATATTTTTATCTTAAAAAGTTTTTTTAATTAATAATTATCAATTTGTAAAATTGATAATATTAATTATATACGAAAGTAAATTAGAATAAAACATTAATATAAATCAAAAATTTAGATAGTTTTATAGTAAAATTAATATTATTAAATCTAAT
>JABDIQ010000321.1 GCA_013003655.1 Winogradskyella sp.
CGAGGATCTTCAATGATAGCAAGACGTTCCATCTTAGAGACTTCAATTGTTGTACAGTCAAATTCTATCATCACTCGTCCTGTAATCTCGTAGATACCTTTACCTCTAAACGGATATTTTGCGGCCACTGGCGGAAAATGAACCGTATCTATAAAATCACCATCGCGATCTAAAAAAGTACCAAAATGCATCATTTTTTTGTTAGAGGTTTTGGTATTTTTTATGGTTATTAAATAACCTTCAATGGTAACCACTTTATGTTCTAATGCTTCAAGGTCTTTTGCTTTTATAGTATTTTGAGAACGTTCTGTAAGGAGATAGAATGGATTGCAAAGTGGAAAACCCAACAGTTCTATTTCATCAAAAGCGTTTTCTAAAGCAGTGCTAGGTAGCTCTGGCGTACTGTAGTTAATACGTTCGGTTTTAAATAGGGTGATGACATGGTCTTCAATTACCGTTTTGCTGATCTTTAGATGAGCTTCCCAGAGTAATTCGCGCTTGTTGACACCTGTAAATCTAAAGGCGTTTATTTTTATAAGAATACTTATCTGTTCTATAGAAATTGGTACGCGTTCTATAAAATCATCTAGACTTCTAAAGTCGCCATGTTCAGTACGTTCTTTAATAAGGCGTTTAATGGTCTTAGATTCTAACGCATGTAAGAACATAAAGCCTAAGTAAATGGTTTTCTCCTTAATAATAGATTGCGTGTAACTATTGTTGACGCAAGGCGCTTCAATAACACCATTATGCATTCGGGCTTCATGCACGTAGAGTTCTGTGCTATAAAAGCCACCATAGTTGTTAATGGTTGCTACCATATATTCTAGAGGATAGTAGGCTTTTAAGAATAAACTCTGGTAGCTTTCTACAGCATAAGAAGCAGAATGACCTTTGGCAAAGGCATAACCTGCAAAGCTTTCTATTTGTCGCCATATCTCTGTTGTAAGATCTTCAGGTTTACCATCCTTCTTACAGTTATTAAAAAAGAGGTCTTTTACCTTTAAAAACTCATCACGCGAGCGAAATTTACCAGACATACCTCGTCGTAGCATATCGGCTTCGCCCAAAGTTAATCCGCCAAAATGATGCGCTACTTTAATAACATCTTCTTGATAGACCATAACACCATAGGTTTCGGGCATGATATTAAGCAATATAGGATGTGCCTCTTTACGACGCTCTGGATAACGATAACGTAAAATATACTCGCGCATCATACCAGATTGAGCCACACCAGGTCTAATGATAGAACTGGCAGCTACCAAACCTAGATAATTATCTACTTGAAGTTTTTTTAAAAGCATGCGCATGGCTGGCGACTCTACATAAAAGCAGCCGATAGCCTTGGCATTTTTTAATAAGTATTTAATGCGTTGGTCTTGCTTAAAACGTTTAATGTCGTGTATGTCAATAGGTGGTTTTTTTGGGTGATTATACGCAATGATCTCTGTGGCTTCCTTGATCTTTCCTAGTCCACGCTGACTTAAGATGTCAAACTTATACAACCCAATGTCTTCGGCAACGACCATATCAAATTGCGTCGTGGCAAAACCCTTTGGAGGCATAAACGTGGCTGTGTAGTAGTGTATAGGACGTTCTGAGATGAGTATGCCACCTGCATGTATGCCCAAGTAATTAGGAAATCCTTGGATGTAAGTACTGTACTTAATAACTAGTTGCGATAGCCTGTCTAGTGTATTGATGTTGTAGCGTTTTCGGGTGAGTAGATCCATTTCAGACTTTGGTAAACCAAACACTTTGCCCAATTCCCTTACTGAGGCTTTAAACTTAAAGGTGTTGTAAACAGCAATGAGCGCTGTGTGTTTAAAGGTTTTAAAGATAAATTGAGTAATGTCGTCGCGATCTCGCCACGAAAAGTCCAAATCAAAATCTGGCGGATTTGTTCTAAAAAGATTTATAAAGCGCTCAAAATAGAGGTCTAATTCTACAGGATCTACATCTGTAATGCGAAGCAGATATGCCACAATACTATTGGCGCCACTGCCTCTGCCAACATAAAAATAATCTTTACTTCGAGCGTATTTTAAGATCTTCCAATTGATAAGGAAATAGGACACAAAGCCTTTTTCTTTAATGATACTTAATTCTTTTTCTATACGCTTAAAAATGCGTTCACCAGGTTTTTTATAGCGGTAGTGTAATCCGCTATAGGTTAATTTTTTGAGCAGTCTAAAATCTAGATCTTTATTGTTGGTGTATGAACTTTGATTGTTTGGGATTTTCTGGGAAAAATCAAAGTCAATAGAGCAGGCTTTTAGTAGATCATTGGTATTGGTGATCAACTCCGGAAACTCATTGTAAACAGCACATAGGCTGTTGTACGGAAGCATCATGTGAGATGGTTTGCCTTCTTCAGACTTTGGCAGCTTACTTAATAAGGTGTTATTATCTATGGCGCGTAGTAAACGATGCGTATTAAATCCCTTTTTATCTTGAAAGGAAACGGTTTTAAGCACTACAAGTTTTTCTCTAAGGGTGTTCCATTTTGAAAATTTTAAAGTGTTGAGATCTTCAGGTACAATACCCAAAAATTCATTGGACCTTAACTTGTAATCCTTTCCTTTTTGATAGGGATAAATAACGTAGCTGTGTTCTAGTTCAATTTCTGGTCGGTTAGGGATTTTTAGAGTATCATCGTGTAAAAAGACGGAGAGATAATCGTTAATAGCATGAAACCCATCATTGTTTTTTGCGATTAAAATAAACTGTTGCTCTGCCTTATTTCTAAAGTCAACACCCAACACAGGTTTTATTTTATAGGTGCTAGATAGTCGCACAATATCTAGGCATGCTGAGGTGCTGTTAATATCGGTTAGTGCAAGGGTTTGCACTCCGTTTTTAGCAGCAATGGCCAGTAAAAGCTCTGGCTTTATAGTGCCATAGCGCAAACTGTAGTATGTGTGACAATTAAGATACATATATTGCAAAATTAGCTACTATATGTAGTTAATCTTGCTTATATTTGTAGTAAATAATGTTAAAAAATGAAATACATTCAGGCAAATATTAAACACCTTAGAATGCTTAAGAAATTTTCTCAAGAGCGCTTTGCTGAAGAGTTAGACTGGTCTCGTTCAATGGTTGGATCTTATGAAGAAGGTCGTTCTGAGCCGCCAATTGATCGTTTAATAGATCTATCTAATTATTTTAATATTCCAATCGATATTTTGGTAAAGAATGATCTTCGTTTAGCAAAAGATACCTCGTTTATTGAAATTGGTAACAAGCGAGTGCTCTTTCCGGTTACCGTTAATGAGGACAATGAGGATCTTATAGAAATTATACCAGCTAAGGCAACAGCAGGCTATTTAGAAGGGTATTCTGACCCAGAATATATAGAACAGTTGCAAAAGATAAAACTACCATTTTTACCAACAGGTACGCACAGAGCATTTCCTATTAAAGGAGACTCTATGCTACCAGTAAAAGATGGTTCGTTTGTTGTGGCACGATATGTTGATGATATCTCTGATCTAAAGAACGGAAAAACCTATATCCTGCTAACCAAGG
Organism: Winogradskyella sp.; assembly: GCA_013003655.1. GTDB lineage: Bacteria > Bacteroidota > Bacteroidia > Flavobacteriales > Flavobacteriaceae > JABDIQ01. The sequence continues at coordinate 3,535 of JABDIQ010000321.1, forward strand.
ACGACGGATTGGTATATAAGCGTGTTTACAATAGTATAGAAGAAGATAATAGTTTGCTTTTAAGTAGTGACAATACAATGTATAGACCGTACAAAGTTCCTCTTGAACATATTCTTGAATTGTGGGAGTTTACATGTTGCATCAATACGCAAGAGTACGACGAAAAGGAACTAAAATTATCTAGTATTATGACTATGTTTCAAGAATTGAATGTTCAACTTAAGTCCATAAAACAAATGACCTAGTATTGGCTTGAACTAGAAAACAGGTCATTTCTTAAAAAATTGTTAAGAAATTTGTATATTAGATTGTATTTCAAACCATTAAATCACAAGATGAAAAAAATACAATCAAACTTTGAGCTCATAACTGCGGTAGATGTTATCACGCTATTTGTGGTTATTTTATTTGTCGTCTTGTTTGCGCAATCAATAGCTGCACTCATGGAGGCGTTTCAGTCTGAAGTGTATACAAATGTGGTTGCCGGAATGAGCAATATTTAAGCAAATTAGTATTGAACAAATAAAAAAAGGTGCTAAACTATGTTTAGCACCTTTTTTATATATGGTTGTCTAATTAGTCTGCTAAGACTATGACTTTATTATCTTTCATTTCAATGGTACCAGACTTAATTGCAACAGTAAGTACTTTTTTATCATTCTTATGCGGAATGACAGCAGCGTGCAATTCATCTAATTCCAATTGATTTTGAGAATGTGTATTGATCCTAACTGTACCTTCTTTTAAGATAGAGACAATAGGAGCGTGATCTTTTAACATCTCAAACTCACCATTTACACCAGGTACTACAACAGAATCAACTTCCGAACTAAATAACGTGGCTTCTGGCGATACAATTTCTAAATGCATAAACTTAAATTTTTTGATTATGCTTCAGCAAGCATTTTCTCTCCAGCTTCAATGGCTTCTTCAATAGAACCTTTAAGGTTAAATGCTGCTTCTGGTAAGTGATCTAATTCACCGTCCATAATCATATTAAATCCTTTGATGGTTTCTTTAATATCTACAAGAACACCAGGTATACCTGTAAATTGCTCAGCAACGTGGAATGGCTGAGATAAGAAACGCTGCACACGTCTTGCACGTGATACGGCTAATTTATCTTCCTCAGATAATTCTTCCATACCAAGGATGGCAATAATATCTTGTAATTCTTTGTAACGCTGTAATAACTCTTTTACGCGCTGTGCACATTGGTAATGTTCATTTCCTAAGATCTCAGCAGTTAAGATACGTGAGGTAGAATCTAACGGATCTACCGCAGGATAAATCCCTAACTCTGCAATCTTACGAGATAATACAGTCGTTGCATCTAAGTGAGCAAAGGTTGTAGCAGGAGCAGGGTCAGTTAAATCATCTGCAGGTACATAAACCGCTTGAACTGATGTAATAGATCCTTTTTTAGTTGATGTAATACGCTCTTGCATAGCACCCATTTCTGTGGCTAAGGTAGGTTGGTAACCTACCGCAGATGGCATACGTCCTAATAAGGCAGATACCTCAGATCCGGCTTGTGTGAAACGGAAGATATTATCTACGAAAAATAATACGTCTTTACCTTGTCCATCACCAGCACCATCACGGAAATATTCGGCAATCGTTAAACCTGATAAGGCTACACGAGCACGAGCTCCTGGAGGTTCGTTCATCTGTCCAAACACGAAGGTTGCTTTAGACTCTTTCATGGCAGCTTTGTCTACCTTAGTCAAATCCCATCCGCCTTCTTCCATAGAGTGTGTAAAGTCTTCACCATACTTGATAATTCCTGACTCTAACATCTCACGAAGTAAATCGTTTCCTTCACGTGTTCTTTCACCAACACCTGCAAATACAGAAAGACCACCGTGACCTTTTGCAATATTGTTAATCAACTCCTGAATTAATACTGTTTTACCAACGCCAGCACCACCAAATAAACCAATCTTACCACCTTTAGCGTATGGCTCAATTAGATCAATAACTTTAATTCCTGTAAATAAAACTTCTGTTGATGTTGATAAATCTTCAAATTTAGGTGCTTCTCTGTGAATAGGAAGTCCATCTTCTTTTGCTTTTGGCAAGTCGCCTAATCCATCAATAGCATCTCCAATTACGTTAAATAAACGTCCGTAGATATCTTCACCAATTGGCATCTGTATAGGAGCACCTGTTGCAACAACCTCTGTTCCTCTACTTAGACCATCAGATGAGTCCATAGCAATTGTTCTCACGGTATCTTCACCAATATGAGATTGTACCTCTAGTACTAAAATAGTACCGTCGGGTCTTTTAATTTCTAATGAATCGTAAATTTTTGGAAGATCGGATTCCGCACCAAATGTTACGTCAATAACCGGACCTACTATTTGTGCAACTTTACCTGTAACTTTTGACATTACTATAATTATTTAATTTTCAGTTTTATGACTTGGCTAAAACAGCTCGTTTTTCGCGCTGCAAAGATATAGTATTATTTAAAAAAAATAATCTTTTAATAGGCTTTTTTAATAAAAAAAAGCACACTTAAAATAAGTGTGCTTTATATATGAGATTGATTTAAAATTTTAAGGCAATAATGGTGAAAAAGTTACTGGATAATCTGCGGCTTTTGCCATATTACCCGAAGCTTCAAAATTACTTCCAAATGTTGCATCTATAGCCTTTAAGAATTCATTGGCCATTAGTGCATAACCTCTTGCTGTTAAGTGAACACCATCTAAGCTTACTAAACCTCCAAATACAAGATCTGTGTTTAAGTTATAATCATCAAAATTTATTCCGGTGGTAGATGCTTCAACCAATACTGAATTTAGATCTACTAATGCTAAACCATTAGCGCTAGCTACAGCAGAAATACTTGCATTATAAGATGTAGTTGCAGTTGCAATTTCTTCTTGTTCTTCAGGTGTTAATACCCATTTATCAGCTAAAGGAATTGCAACTCCATTAACGGTTTGTGCATTTCCTGGTATTGCTTCAGTACCAATAAAACTTGCAGCTGTTAATACTACTAGATCTGCAGCAGTAGCTTGACGCATACTAACTAATGCAGGATTTATTTGTGTTAAATCCGTTAAGCTCTCATCAAAGATAACTACAGCATTACCTTCGCCTTCAGCAAATGTAATAGTACGTTTAGCTATTTCTGCATCTGCCATTTCTTGGGTCATAGGCGTATTAGCTACTAAGAAAGCGAATGCTTGCACTATTCCTGCATTATAAGCTCCATAAGCACTGGCGCTGTTTAAAAAAGCAGCTGTACCGGCATCTAATGGAACCGGATTGTGCGGTACTGTTGTAAAATAAGATAAGCTAGTAATATTTGGTAAGTTGGCGATTGCACCTTTAGCTCCTGTAGAAACCATAGCGCCAACCATTGTGTTTAATGCAAAATCAAACGTTGCTGTATCTGTAATAAGATTACTGCCGTCACCTCCAGAAGTGGCATAACCTAATACGTCATTGCCTCCAATTTCTGATAGTGTAAAGAAGGTTGGGATTTGTGCTACGGCTAGTTCAACGATAGAGGCATTAGGTGCGTTTCCAGTAACTCTAACGGCATAAGGATTGGCTGCCGCTGGAAAATTGGATAGATTACCATAACCAGGAGCTATTAAGTGGAAACTTTTAGCACCAGGAATACCTAAATTATTAAAAGGACCTGTAGGGTTGTTTAATGCAATGTCTGTGCTAACAGTTACAGGACCAATTACAGCCTCTAATGGTACAGGACCTGCACCTCCAAACACCAATCTTGGATCCGTAATGCGTGTTCCGCCTACTGCTAGACCTCCAAAATTATCATTCATCAAGGGCT
>JABDIQ010000021.1 GCA_013003655.1 Winogradskyella sp.
AGGTTTTCATAATTCATAGAGTTTAGCAACATTTAGAAGTCGCAGTTTGAAAAAATTGTGATAACAAGGCTTGCGCGTTTTGCAATCCTTTTTTATTTATGCAATAACATTTACTTATCCCTTTATAATCTCCCTTTAATAAACCAGCTTTGTTTATGACATCTAAGTGTTGAGATATTGTGGGTTGTGCAAGCCCTATTTCATCTACCAGGTCGTTACAGATACAAGTGTTTTGATCACTGATATGTTTAATAATGGCTACTCGTGCAGGATGCGAAAACACTTTAGCAATGTTGGCTATTTCAATGATTTCTGGCGAATAAAATTCAACTTTTGATGCACCCATAGATAACAGTTTAAATATTATTATTGGCTAAGATAATGAAAATATAGTAATATTGCAATATTACGATATAATGTAAAGAAATGATTGTGGGTTACTTCGTATATTAATCTAAACTAAAGGGAGTTAAACCAATCTTGAAATTGTTCGCCCAGTAAGAATGTTGTTTTTTGTTTTCCGCCTAAGGCGCCAACCAAACTCATTACCCAAGCCACGAGTACCACTATCCACAGTATCCATCCTATTACTGGAATTGCTGCAAGCAAACTTAAGAGCATGAGTCCAAGCATTTGCCTGATATAAAATGAGCCTAATTCTGTTTTGTTATTACTATTCATCACCAAAGCTATAACCCAACCTATAAGTGTAAGATGGGCAATGATGGCAACGTTTTTACCGTCACTCAATACTTCTTGAGCATCTTTAGTAAAGTCATCCGCTACCTTTTTTGCATCTTCAGTGAACTCTGAAGCTTTTTCTTTGGCCTCACCTGCAAATTCTTTAGCTTTTTCTTTAGCGTCTTTTGCCATTTCTGATGCCTTAGATGAGGCTTTCTTTGCTTCTTCTTTAGCATCACCAAGCATATCGTTTAATTCGTCTCTTAAATTTTTATTATCATCTGCCATGATTGTATATTGATTATTTTAATGTTTATAATTTATTCTAAAAAGGCCTTATCTATTGGCTCCCATAATTCTATTTTATTACCATCATTGTCTATGATCCAACCAAATTTTCCATAGTCGTATTCTTCTATTTCTCCTACGATGGTGACACCTTCGTCTTTAAGTACTTTTAATAGTTCTACAAGATTTTCTACTCTATAATTAAACATAAAATCTTTTTTAGAAGGGTCATAGTACTTTGTGTCTTCGGCAAAAGGGCTCCATTGTGTACTGCAGTCGTTTCCTTGCTTATCCTTCCACCAAAAGGT
>JABDIQ010000028.1 GCA_013003655.1 Winogradskyella sp.
ACCTTCAGCTTTTGAGAATAAACTGAAATCGACCAAATTGTCCCCACAATAATGCATATCCACAGTAAATGACATAGTAGAGAACATCACTACAAAGGCCATCGAAATGGATAATATTTTATGGAAAACCTGTTTCATCGTTGCAAAATTACAAAAATTTAACAGTTTCTATTGGGATTAACAGAAATTTAATTTTCTCATTAAGTTTATAGACAACAATTATTTCCAATGTCCAGTTGCAATTAAAAGCCTTTTCATCTTAATGAGTTGGTCTTCATCTTTGAAATATTTATGGTTAAGCATCTTTTTAAGCTGACCAATTGTTTCAGTCGAAGTTAATCCCGTCTTTTCACAAATTTGATGAAACTTTTGAAGTTCCTCTAACTTAAATTTTGCCTTTTCAACAAATTGTTCGCCATTTTCAGATTCTTCATAACTTGATTGAATTTCGAAATGTTTTTCTATTGTTCCTGGCTTTCCAATTATCAACTTCTCAGCATTACTCTGAATGATAGCGTTGGTCGTAAACACATAATCCCTATCGTGAACCATTCTATGAATTATAGTTTGACCATCAGCAATGCTGTTCGGAAAGATTTCCAAATAATATTGAGTATCTAACGGTAAAGTTATTACTGAGTCAGGATTGAAAAGGCCTTCGAATCGCGTTGATTTTATACCACGTATAGATACTGGATTATCGCAGGTAATCAATGGTGCATCTTTATCATTAATTCGATGGACATTTATCGTGCAATCATATTTAAAGTCCACAAACTCTTTCCATTTCTCTAAGTGCTGCACCAAGAATTTAATCCTGTTTCGCTCTTTAAATTCTTGTCTAACTTTATCTATATCCTTTATATTGAACTCGTGTCTTTCTTCTTCAAACGTAAATTTCACCTCGCCATTTTCGTCTGCATACAGTAGCATTCTATCTAAAATTTGGTCAGTAAAGGCATTTTGATGATTAAGAAATCTTGGTGTTCTAAAGTAAAGAGATAGACATACGTATAATACCTGTTTCTTTTGCTCAGGGGTCAATATTTTCACACTTTCATCAACAAGTAGTCTATATATTTTGGGAAATTCTGAATCTACGTGTTCGGCGTAATGGTGTTCTAAATCGTATTTCCTATCAACTTCAGCATTCGGAATTGTGTAAAGATTTTTTTTGAAACAGATACTTTTCGTGCTAATCTTTTCAAGTAGCAAATCGTCTTCAAGTCTATAAGCATCTACTAAATAGTTGCCCTTTTTGGCTTCGACACCAAAATTTTTTAGGTAGGAACGTGGTATGTAGTGTTGTTTGATGGGTTCGTTTTTTGCCATATCTTAAATATTTAATTGTACAGTCCAGGAATATATGTTTTAGGTGTAAGAAAAGGAATTGATAATCTCGCTTGAACGGTTTGATTAAAATTAAAATTTTTGAAATCTGTTATTTCGTAAAAATCGTTTCGTGTGGGTTCAGAATCTAAAGCATAAACAACACCAAATGGTGGGAAGGTAATTTCACCAAGATGATGAAACCCTTTTTCGGTTCTTGCCATTCCCCAGCCATTTCTAACTTGTTTTGTAATGGTGTGGTAAACAAATACTCTCAAGCTATCTGGAAGCGCCCTTGAATCCTTATCCAAAATAAAATCCGCAAGCCCTTCTAAATTTAAAAGTTGGTCGCTTGTATCTATCGCCATAAACATTGCTAAAATCTGTTTGAGAATGTTTAGTGGCTGTAAGGCATATTCAAAAGTAATATCTTTTGATGCCAAAATTCTATGTGTCAGCGCCATCATTCCCATATAGGCGAATTTCTTGTAGCTGTCCCCATAGTAACTACCTGTGAGATTGTTACAAGATTTGCATAAGTAATATCCACCTGCACCTTGATTACTTCGAATTTTTTTACCGTATAGAAAACTTTTTTTGTCGTGAAGATGGACGGACTTTTGAAAGAATACAGGGTTAGAATTGAAGGCACTTTGTGGCGGAACGTGCTCGAACGTCAATTTTGCATACTTACCGCAGATTCTGCAAATTCCTACTTTCTTCAACTAATACTTAGTAATTAAGATTTTTAATTTTCTCAGTTAAACCATCACATTGAATTCTTTCTTTGGCTTCTCGTTCAATCCTTAAACCCAGACCTTTCGTCTGGTTAATATGGTTTGATGTAAGTTGATTGACATAGGCATAGATTATTCCAACTTCCGTATTCATTTTTGTGTTCCAGTCGAAATCATACAGTTCTTTCAATTCTTCAGTTGGTGTTGTTCTAAAGACGAAATTTGGATTTTTATAGTGTCTGCCATCGTCCAGCAATATGACCATAAGAAAGACCCTACTAAAACCTATGTTTATGTAACCATCTGCTTGCTTTGTCCCTTTTTTCTGAACGCTTGTAATCTTGTTGATTTTTGGCGGTTGATTTTCTAAGGATTCTGATTTTACTATTTTACATTCTATGCCAACTGCATTGCTTTCATTGCCTTCTTTGTAAAGAAGGATGTCAATGTCGCCAGGTTTCTTTTTAGGTTCTGTTATTGGTTCTTTCACGCCACAATGATGGATGACAGAGGATGATGAAAATAGATTTTTGAAAAGATATGTTTAAAATCGGCATTGCTCATCAACCAATTAATAACATCGTCTTCATTTTCAAAGGTTCTGGTCACGCTTGCACCAGGCTGAGGATTATTCACAAAAAATGAAATTTTTGATGCACCTGTAATAGGTTGTCTATCTGAAATAACAAATTGTGTAACCTCGTATTCAGGCGGTGGTTCTTTTTGAATGAAAGTCCTAATTGTTTTTTTGAGTCTCGCCAGTATTTTCATAAATTAGAATGGCAATATTTGGTCGGTAAATTGCTTGAATATCTCGCTGGCAAGTGTTTTGTTTAAAGCCCTTGCAGCAATTAAATCCCCGAGTTTTGACTTTAACAATTGCCCGAAAGATTTCTTACTTAGCTTGGGAATATCATCTCGTAGCTCATCAAATTCATCAAAAATGATTTGCTGGCCAATTCCCAATTTTTCGACTTCTTTTAGAACACCCTCAATAAGTGCTTTTAACTCTTCATCAGAACTACTAATTTTCGTGTAGTCTGTAACTTGCGCTTTTCTTGACTGTTCTATTGCATACTTTCCTTCCAGCGTAAGTCTGGCGCCTGTATCTTTTGTAGTAATAGTATCAATAAGATTTCTGTTTTCAAGCATTTTGGCATAATCCCAATCTTCGCCGTGATTGTTCAACTTTATACCATTGCCTTCCAGAATCCATTTGATAGAATGATATAATCTGTCATCATAAAGCTCATAGAGTTTGCTAAGAATGAGGTCGAGCCTACCTTCGGTGTCAAGATTCTTGCGTTCTTCTAAATTAATTTCTTCAGCTCTTATTATTGCATCGGAAATGAATAGCATTTTCAAGTAGTAGTCAAGACCATTGATTTCATCTTTTAGGTCTTGAATTATGTTTTTAATCCTTTGGTCAATACCTAATTTCAAGCCAGTATTATAACCTCTTTGGGCTTTGAATTCATATCTAAAGTTTGTATGTTCAGGTTCAAAGGAAGTTTTTACATAGTCTATGACCTCATTTTCCCAACGTTGCTTTTCTTCCTTTAGGCTTTCTAAATCATTTTCAGTTCTTGAAGACCTATATTTTTCGACCAGAGCTTCGCCTTTAGCTTTCTGTTCTTCAATTTTATTTTTAAAATCTATCCATTTGACCTTTAAAACCATACGCAAAAAGTTTAGCTTGTAAAGGTAGAAGAATGAAGTTCTAAAATGTTAAAATTTCTATTTAAGATGTTCACAGCTGGTAAACAATTTGCCTAAAAATTGACAACGCTGTCCAAAGCATCATCTGCATCTTTGTGGATGAAGTTGGCTTGATATTTTATTGTAGTAGTAACAGATGAATGCCTGTAAAGTTTTTGAAGCATTTTAATGGGAATTTTGTCTTCTGATATATGACCAAAGCTGTGTCGAGCGATATGCATAGTTACCTTTTTGGTAATTTTTGCTTTCTTGGCGACCCCAAACAAATATTTATTGAATTTTTTAGTAGCTGTTTTCGTTTTGGCATATACATCTTTTGCATCCTTGAAATCTGCCTTTTTCATTTCTGGAAAGACAAAATCGTCATTGTTCTGCTTCTCAGGTTTGTAATATTCTAAAATCGGGAAGACCTTTTCCGGTATTTTGAGAGATAATAATTTGGAATTTTTATTCATACGGTAGTGAAGTCTATCGTCATAAATATCTGACCATCTGATTTTCAGCAAATCGGCAGCTCTGATACCTGCAAAATAGAAACTGAATAACCATACGTTTCGTGCGTGAGTTTCATTTTCAGTAAGATTTTTAGCAGATTCAAACGACTTTATTTCTTTCTTGGTCA
>JABDIQ010000030.1 GCA_013003655.1 Winogradskyella sp.
TTTTTCAAAAAACAAAAGACCTAAAACACGTGGTTGATTATATTATTGATCAAACACTTATTGGCACATAATTTATATGCAAAATAAAAAAATACGTATTGCCATTTTAGACATGAACAACGATGAGCCTAATCAAGGCTTGCGTTGTATTGCTGATATTGCGCATATGTTTAATGATGTTGCAGAATCTAAAATATTTAATGTTAGAGGAAATTTAGAATTGCCTGATACTAGTTTTGACATTTATATTTCTAGTGGTGGTCCAGGAAGCCCGTTAGAAAAAGGACCTTGGAGACCATTGTACTTGGACTTAATGCAACAATTATGGGATTACAATAAATCCTCAACAGACCAAAAGAAGTATGTTTTTTTAATTTGCTATTCATTTCAGGTTATGTGCGATTATTTCAAACTAGGCACAATTAAACCAAGAAAAAGCACTTCGTTTGGTATATTACCTATTCATAAAACTAAAGACGGTAAAACAGACAGGTTATTAAAAGGCTTAGACGATCCGTTTTTTGCCGTCGACTCTAGAGATTGGCAACTTATACAACCTAGACTTAAAGTATTTAAAGACAAAGGCTGTAGCATATTAAGTCTGGAAAAAATTAGAACACATGTTGAATATGAACGAGCTATAATGGCCGTGAGATTCTCCGAAGAAGTTGTGGGCACACAATTTCATCCTGAGGCAGATCCTATAGGTATGAAATCTTATTTTTTAAATGATATCAATAAGAACATTGTTATAAACAATTTCGGCGAAGCCAAATACAACGATATGATGGATAAAATGGATGATCCTGATAAAATTGTAAAAACCTATGCATTGATCTTGCCACGTTATATAGAACATGCTATTTCTGAGTTAACTAAACAATTAATTTCATAACGACTTATGATAAAATCGTACAGACAAGCTTTTAATGCTCAGTTCACTCAAAAAAAATACGAGAATATTGTTATTGAAATAACTCAAAAATACAATCACGTTCCAGGGTTTAAAATAGCAGAAACTCCAGTCTTTATACCTAAGAGTTTAAAAAACAAGCTCATTGAAGCGTGTGAAGATATTATGGCAGTAATTGAAAAACCTAATTTTAAAGAACTGACCGAAGGCGCCTTTATTGACCCAACACTAATCGTCCCTAATGAAGATGAAGCTTCAAGATTTGTACAATTAGATTTTGGTGTTTATTTAGATGAAAATGGTGAACCATCGCCTAAACTTATAGAGTTACAAGGTTTTCCTACGCTGTATTTTTATCAAGAATTGCTAGGTAGCATGTATTCTAAACATTACGATATACCTCAGGGGTTTTCTCAACATCTTAATGGTTTAAAATCTGAAGAATTTGTTGAACTTTTACGAGCAGAAATTGTTGGCACTACAAATCCTAAAAATGTCGTATTACTAGATATAGAGCCAGAGAAACAAGCAACCGCTATTGACTTTTATTGTACCGTAGATAAATTAGGTATAAAAATGCTATGCATAAGCAAGGTGAAAAAAGAAGGTCGTAAGCTATATTACGTAGATGAAGCAGGACAGCATGTACCAATTTTAAAGATCTACAATAGGGTGATTTTTGATGAATTAAGTCAACGTGAAGACCTTAAATGTGAGTTTAAACTAACAGATGACGTAGATGTAGAATGGGTTGGTCATCCTAATTGGTTTTTTAGGATTAGCAAATACACTATGCCACTGCTAAAAGGCAAATATGTTTCTAAATCCTTTTACTTAGATAAGCTAGATGAACTACCTGAAGATCTTGAAAATTACGTATTAAAACCATTGTATTCTTTTGCAGGAAGCGGTGTACAGATCAATGTAACCAAAGAGATGATAAAGGCGTTACCCGATCCTTCTAACTACATCTTGCAAGAAAAGGTAAAATATCATCGTATTGTTGAAACTTTAGATGAACCTGCTATTTGTGAAATTAGGATGATTCTGCTCAGAAATAGCGAAACTAAAAAGACAAGAATTGTAAGCAATCTTATGCGCTTAAGTAAAGGCGAAATGATTGGTGTAAAATACAACAAGGACAAAACCTGGATTGGCGGTTCTTTAGGTTATTTTGAAGATTAATAATTACTCCGATTTGTCTGGTGCCGGAAGACTGGCGTGAAATTCATTACCAATACGTTGGGTGTATTGATCTAACAATTCTAACACGCGTTCACTTGAATCTGATACAACGATCAACCCAATATGCCATGGTTTGTGCATACACCAAACGATCTCCTTATCACTAAAACTAGAGGTATCAGGATATTCATACCTGCTTAGAGATACCACTATACCAGCATATTTATTATGAATTTTCGGTAATTTATAGGTCTGATTTTTCAGGTTTTTAGATTCAATAATTGCCCATTCTGCCCAGAGATTAACACCAGACGCATACTGTACCATTTCAGCCAAATTGGCTCCTCCTACTCTAGATGATGTTTCCAAAAAGAAGAATTCTCCTGTCGCTTTAGATTTAATGAACTCGGTGTGCGATGCGCCAAATTTTAAACCAAAGGCTTTCATTACATCCGCATTCATTTTAATCAATGCTTTTTCATCCTTAGATCCTATTTCACAGGTGGCAGATCTAAATATTCCGCCGCCATGAGCCACTTCAAAAGGAGTGTCTAAATATTTACTCACTCTTGCGAATATCACTTTATCCTCAAGATTTAAACCATCAACGTGGTAAACATCTCCAGGTGCAAATTTTTCAACCAAATAATCATCTCTAGAATCCTCTAATGCATCAATAATTTGCCAAAGTTCTTCTTTGCTTGACACTTTTTTTATTCCTGTTGCCGACGCTTCAGATCTAGGTTTAAGCAACCAAGGAGGAGACACGCTATCTACAAATGCGTTGATCTCTTCATTATTAAACAAGGTTGTGAATTCAGGAACGTTGATTTTAGCATCTTTGGCTTGAACTCTCATAGCCAATTTATCTCTAAAATAATGAGCTGTTGTGCGCCCCATTCCAGGCATTCTAAAGTGTTCTCTAAGATTAGCAACACGCTCCACATCAAAATCATCAAGCGCTACAAAACGGTCAAAACGTATGGTTCTAAACTTAAAGGCTATACCTTTTTTAACGTGCTCTTCATTCCAATTTTCAATATAAAAAACATCATCAATCTGCTCCCATGGCCATGCCTCGTGCTCAAGATTCTTTTTAGTTAGTAAATAAACATTATTGCCTTCGGCCTTACAAGCTTTCAAAAAATCAACACCTTTAAAGTAGGTAGAAATACATAAGAAATTTAATGCCTGCTTTGCCATATCGTTTAAATTAGAGATTTAATATAATGTGTTATTAACTTAACACCGTAACCTGTGGCGCTTTTCATTTTAGAATATTCTGAATCGCCAAATGCCACACCTGCTATATCTAAATGTAGCCAGCTTTTGTGATTTTCTGTAAATGCTTCTAAAAATTTAGCTGCGTTTATAGCACCTGCTATAGGTTTACCACTAAAGTTACGAATATCTGCAATATCTGACGCTAAATCACTTTCATAATCTTTATAAAGTGGTAGTCTCCATACGCGTTCATGTTCTAATTCACCAGCTTTAGACATAGCTTTTGCCATTGCATCATTATTTGTAAACATACCTGCTGCCGCATAACCAAATGTGCGCACAACACTACCAGTTAATGTTGCTAAGTCTATAATCTGTTTAGGTTGAAATGTTTTGATAGCATAATTTATTCCATCCGCAAGCACTAAACGACCTTCGGCATCTGTATCTATGATTTCTATGGTTTTACCCGAATAAGAATTTATAACATCACCAGGTCTATAGCTATGCTTATCAACGGCATTCTCAGCAGAAGCAACAATACCAACCACATTAATGTTTAAGTTAAGCCTAGCAATGACTTCCATAACTCCAAGAACAACTGCAGAACCACCCATATCACTTTTCATATAGTGTAAATTGGTTGATGGTTTAATAGAAAGTCCGCCTGTATCAAAGGTTATTCCTTTACCGACCAATACTAAATCGATATTGTTGTCAGCTTTTGGTTTATGTTCTGAGACTATAACTACAGGCTTGTTAACTGACCCTTTACCAACAGCTATAACCGCATGGAAGCCACGTTTTTCTAACTGATCTCCACTTATAACTTTGCATTTATAGTTGTTAGATTGTGACGACGCCTTAGCCCATTCTGCTAGGTACATCGGAGTTTTTATATTGGCAGGTGCATCAATCAATCCTTTGATCTTATTAATCGTAGACCCTAAAACATATGCTTCATTTATATGTTGGTCAACCTTATTATCGGTAATGATTTCAACTGTAATATCCTTGACAGCATCTTTTTTAGATTTAAATTGACCTATTTGATAACTGGCTAATTCAATTCCTAAAACCGCTTGTTTAATTTCTGCAGTCGTTAAATTATCAGCTACTAACTGTAGCGTTTTTGGTAACGTCTTTTTATGATTAAATATGAGTTTTTTAAATGCTGCATCCTGTCTATTTGAATCATCTTTATTTCCAAGACCAATTAAAAATAGTTTTTGACCCTTATTGCCATAGAGCAATTGAGAATTACCAAATTCGCCATCAAAATCTAAGTCGTTAATACCCGAAATTGATTTTGCCAACTTAGTATTAGATGCTTTGCAAGCAATTATTAATGCTTTAGAATCAGATCTTTTATTTACTACTTTAAACTTCATACGTCTTTATCAAAAAATAACCATTTTACAGCTTTTGGGAACTCTTCTCTCCAATGCATTTCAGAATGATTTCCCATTTCATTCACAGAGAAATGTAAATCTATAGAATGCCCTTTAACCATTTTGCTTTTTATAATTGCCTCAAGCTTTTGCGCATTGGGCAAGTGTTCTTTACTTTCTTGTCCACCAGCATACAAATAGATCTTTGATTTATATAAGGGCTCAAACGACTTTGTATGATTAAAAATAGATTTGGAAATCCATAGACTTGGTGAAAATATCATCAATTTACCAAAAACACCAGGATTAGCGAGGCCTGCATGCAGACTTATTAATGCACCCATTGAACTACCACCAATACCAGTATTCTCAAAATCCGTCAATGTTCTGTAATTTTTATTAATATATGGTATTAACTTTTCTATCATAAACTGGATGTAGAACGTCCCTTTGCCTTCGCCAAATCGCGGATGATAATAAGGCAAATATTCTAAAATACGTTCCTTTTCACCATGATCTATAGCTATTATTATAATGTCCTTTAATCCTTCTTTTGCGAGCTTTGCCATTGATTTATCAATAGCCCAATCACCATAAGGTGCAAGTGGATTAAATAAATTTTGGCCATCCTGAAGATATAAAACCGGGTAATGTTTATCAGTTTCGTAGTAATCGTGAGGTAATAAGGCAGATATTTTTCTTGTAGCGTTTAAATGTGGTATTTCGTAGGCTTCTTCAATTACTTTAATAATCGGTTCGAACTCCGTCACTGTCATCTATTTTAATTTAGGTAAACGAAAATACATTTTTATAGATTTAATTGCTACAATTTTTTAATTATCTGTCAACAATTACTACCTAATGTAAATAAACCCAATCGTAGTGATTAAAAGAAGAACCCAAAACTGGCGGTAACACCAAATGGTCTTGCATCAGGGTTATCTAAATAATTACCTCTAAAATTGAAGTCTAACCTAAGGATTTTAAAGATGTTGCTAACACCAAGGCTATACTCATAATACGGTTCTCTGTTAGGTGCATCGTAAACTAAACCCGAAGCATTAATTGCTCTATTTTCTTGAGAAACATCACCTATAACACCTCTAAATCCAACAATAGCTCTAAGGTTATATTTCTTTAAAAATGGGATACGAGAAAATAGTCTTCCGTTAAAATTATGTTCTAAGTGAAGCGTGGCATACTCGTCGGTTACAAACTCGTAAAAATCTAAATTGGAGAACGAATTAGTAATATTAAAGTAGGTTTGATTTCCGGGGACAACACTAAGTAATCCGAGCGGTATTTGACCAAAGGTCTTTCCGGCTTGTAACGTAGTTGTCAATCTACCTAAACTCCCTAAACTATACGGTTGGGTATAGGAAAGCTGTAATTTTGTATAGTTAAAATCACTATTAAAGAAATTTTTATCGCCAATAGTGAGCTGTGCAAATAAGGTGGCGAAATTACTGTTTTTTGTGCGTCGCTCAACGCCATAACCTGTCATTTCTCGATTAGGAAACACGAATACAGAGAGCGCAGTTTCATATTGTTTCACTTCAGATTCGGTAGTTGTTTGTGTTTCATCCGTGAAATAATCTAAACTAAAAGTAGGCGATGCAGACTCTAAAGTTCTGTATGTTCCACTAAGTCTTACTATCAAATTTTTTAACGGTTCACTCTCTATAGCTAGCGTGGTTAAATTTACTGTTGTAAGCTTATCATTTGCTCCTGTTCCTATCAATGAAGAAGACGCCAAACTTCTACCTAAAACATCAGTGGTATTGGTTAAACTTGCTCCTATTTGCTCAACATCTCTTCGGTTACCGCCTGATATAATAAATCGGCTTTTTTTATCAAGTAGCCATTTACCGGAAATGCCATATTTAAATTTATCATCTTTTAGACCATAGGCTAGGAATCCTTCCAAACGCCATTGATCATTCTGGCTAAAATACGTACGCCCTCCTGTTCTAATCCGTAGACCCTCAACTTCATTAAACCCAAATGTTGAAAAAATAGGACCATAATCAAAATTGATACTAGAAACCTCATAATAGCCTGAAGCTAAAACACTTCCAACGTTATATAGTCGTTGAAATTTGGGTGTTTGCTTTAAGGAATCTAGCATAACGTACACCCCTTTTTCGTCTTTACTTAATTGCTCTAGTCTGTTTTCCTCCCAGAATTGATCTTCTCTATTATAAACGTCTTCGTTATAACTAAATACCTTTTCGTTGTAAAATTCTTTTTTCTTTGGAATATTGAATTTATAGTTGTCGTACAAGGTGGTTCTTTTTCCATAGATACCACGAGATGCTTCTTTTTTATTAAGCGCAAAATCAGACATAAAATAATCACGCTTAATTAAAAAAACCGAATCGTTTAAGACTTCAAACTCTTGTTCTATATATATCTCTTTTACCCAATTAATATTAGCGCTTTTCGAGGCTTGCATATTAATTTCTTTGATAGCATATGTGGTGTCAGCTACCCAAAAATCGCCTTTAAACGTTAATTCGTTTTTACGCCGCGGGTAGTAAATGATATTATAGCACCACTTGTTATCTATGTAGCTACTGTCTGCTAGTACATAATTATAGGTATTGATTCCTGTTCTGGATAATGGACTTGTAAAGCTCTTATCAAAAAACTTTAGATAGTTTTCGTAGATATCATATTCTGAGTACAGATCATCAACAAAATCTATAATAACTTGATTATTACTAAAGCCAGAATTTTTGTTGCCTTTTAATATTTCGCGCTCTTCTTTTATGAGATTATCACCATACACTTCGCTGGATGCTTCATTGATAAACATTGGTAAATATGTTTTTCCTGTAATCCTTGATGTATCCACCTGTTGAAAGACAAATTCCATACCTTTAAATAGTTTACTTTTTATGACTGAACTATCAATTGTATTGAGGTCAAATTCTACTTTTTCGTATTTATCATATTCGTACTGATCATATTGGCGAAGACCATTTTTACGTTTATTTTCCCAAATCTTTCTCAAAATATCAATAGCTGGGTTATTCTTCTTTGGTTGTTTCCCCGAAATGATAACAACTTCATCTAAGGCCGCAGCAGATTCAAACAAAACTAAGCGTAAATCGTAATTTACTTTTTTAGTTAATGGAATCTCTAAAGTTTCAAAACCAAGAAAGGAAATAATTAGTGTATCCCAATCTTCATCAGATTCTAAATAAAATTTACCGTTTTCATTGGTAATTGTTCCAATTGTAGATCCTTTAAAAATAACATTAGCATACGGTACTGGCTCATCAAACTCATCGTAGATATGACCACTGACTTTGGTTTGCCCGTAGCTCCAACACGTAAATAGAATAAAAAATGGAATAAGTAGTTTTACGTTCAATGCGTGTGTGTTTGGGATTTTAAGCTTTGGCTAACGCGTTTATCAACTTAACCAAAATATAGTCTTTTATTCATTTAATGAAATGAATAAAACTATAAACTGATTGTTGCTTTTGTGTTATAACGTTAAAAGCAACAAAATATTTACTTATACATTACCTTTTTAATGGCCTTTACAACTTCGTTACTATTTGGCAACCACTCTTCAAGCAATACCGGTGAGTAAGGCGCTGGTGTATCTGCTGTATTAATTTTAACTACTGGTGCATCTAAATAGTCAAACGCTTCAGATTGTACCAAGTAGGTTATTTCTGTTGCAACATTACCAAATGGCCAAGCTTCCTCTAAAACTACCAACCTATTCGTTTTCTTTACTGACTCTAAGATTGCTTTTCGGTCCATTGGTCTAACCGTTCTTAAGTCAATAATTTCACAGGAGATGCCTTCTTCAGCCAATTCATCAGCCGCTTTATAGGCTTCTTTGATAATTTTTCCGAATGAAACAATAGTAACATCTGTTCCTTCTCGTTTTATTTCTGCAACACCAATTGGGATAGTATATTCTCCTTCAGGCACTTCTCCTTTGTCACCATACATTTGCTCACTTTCCATAAAAATTACCGGATCATCATCTCTAATGGCGGACTTAAGTAATCCTTTTGCATCGTAGGGATTAGAAGGTACAACAACCTTAAGGCCAGGTGTGTTAGCAAACCAACTCTCAAAAGCTTGCGAATGGGTTGCACCTAACTGACCAGCTGATGCCGTAGGACCTCTAAATACTATTGGGCATTTAAATTGACCACCAGACATCTGTCTAATTTTTGCCGCATTGTTAATGATCTGGTCAATACCAACCAAGGAGAAGTTAAAGGTCATGTATTCTACAATCGGTCTATTGCCAGTCATCGTAGATCCTATGGCAATACCTGCAAAACCTAATTCTGCTATTGGTGTATCTATAACTCTTTTTGGTCCAAATTCATCTAACATGCCTTTTGAAGCCTTGTATGCTCCATTATACTCAGCAACTTCCTCGCCCATTAAATAAACGCTTTCATCACGTCTCATTTCTTCGCTCATCGCCTCACAAATGGCTTCCCTAAACTGAATTGTCTTCATTAACTTGTTTTTGGTGAGTCACAAAAATAGCAATAAATGCAAAACTACTTGACTTAGTTTTATTTAAAATTTATTATGCGTGCATAGTAAAAATCCGAAATAAAATAATTACCTTCGTAGCCGGTAAAATTAAAGTCAAAAAAATCAATTATTTATGAAAATATTAGTGTGTATTAGTCACGTTCCAGACACTACTTCTAAAATCAATTTTACAGAAGAAAACACCAAGTTTGATACTAACGGTGTACAGTACGTTATCAACCCAAATGACGAATTTGGATTAACACGTGCTATGTGGTTAAAAGAAAAACAACAAGCCCAGATTACAGTAGTTAATGTTGGTGGCCCAGAAACCGAGTCAACACTTCGTAAGGCATTAGCTATCGGTGCTGATGAAGCAATTAGAGTTAATATGCCTGCTACAGATGGATTTTCAGTGGCAAAACAACTAGAAAAGGTAGCCAACGATGGTAATTACGACCTAATTATAGCAGGTAGAGAGTCTATTGATTATAATGGCGGTATGGTTCCAGGTATGTTGGCAAGTCTAATTGGTGCCAATTTTGTAAATAATTGTATAGGATTAGAATTAGATGGTGACACAGTAACAGCTGTAAGAGAAATTGATGGCGGAAAAGAAACTGTAAAAACAAGTTTACCATTGGTCGTTGGTGGCCAAAAAGGATTGGTAGAGGAAAGTGACCTAAGAATACCCAATATGCGTGGTATTATGATGGCAAGAAAGAAACCGCTAGCTGTTCTTGAGCCCGTGGAAAGCGATAATAAAACTTCAGTTGCAAGTTTTGAGAAACCTGCACCAAAGGGTGCTGTAAAATTGGTAGATGCTGATAATGTAGATGAGTTAATTAATCTTTTACATAACGAAGCGAAGGTAATTTAAGCCAACTGCCATTGAAACCGTGAATATTAAAAATTTATTAATGAATTAATTTCTGAAAAACGTTCAGAACAAAAAAAAATATATGTCAGTACTAGTATATACAGAATCTGAAAAAGGAAAATTTAAAAAAATAGCTTTTGAAGTAGCCTCTTATGCTAAGTCAATTGCAAC
>JABDIQ010000038.1 GCA_013003655.1 Winogradskyella sp.
TTTCTAAATCAATCTTTCCAACCTTTTTTGGTCCCGAAAGTGAACTTTTTCCTTTTATAACCGCTTCCGCTTCTTCAACAACTTCTGCAGGTTGTTCTTTTTCTTCAAGCTCTTTTTCTCTTTTAATACGGAGTTCTTCCTTTTCTTTAAGACGTGCTTCACTCACCTCCTGAGATGCCATTTTTTTACTAGCATCTGTCTGAAATTCATCAGACAAGGTGTTGTAAACATCTTGAGAAATCTTTGTATTAGGACTTTTCTCAATTTCGATACCTTTTGATTCTAAAAAATCAACAGCACGATCTATTGAGATATTAAGTTCTCTTAATACTTTATTTAATCTAATTGTTTGAGCCATATAATGCCTTTAATATAAGGTAAATTTATGCTATTCTTCAAATTCCTCTTTCAGAATTCTAATAACATCTAATATTGTTTCTTCTTCTAAATCTGTTCGTTTTACAAGGTCTTCTACATCTTGTTCTAAAATACTTTTAGCTGTATCTAAACCTGCTTTGCTAAATTCTTCAATGATCCAGCTTTCTATTTCGTCTGTGAACTCAGATAATTCTACATCTTCTTCTGCCCCTTCTCTAAATACATCTATTTCATATCCAGTAAGTTGACCTGCTAATCTTATATTATGACCGCCTCGTCCTATCGCTTTAGACACTTCCTCTGGTTTTAATAAAACCTCAGCACGTTTGGTTTCGTCATCTAATTTTAATGATGTTACTCTTGCAGGACTTAATGCGCGTGTTACAAATAATTGAATGTTATTGGTATAGTTAATAACATCTATATTTTCATTACCAAGTTCTCTTACAATTCCATGAATTCTTGATCCTTTCATCCCTACACATGCTCCAACCGGGTCAATTCTATCATCATATGAATCTACAGCAACTTTTGCTTTTTCTCCTGGAATTCTTACTACTTTTTTCACAGTAATTAGTCCGTCAAAAACTTCTGGTATTTCCTGCTCAAAAAGTTTTTCAAGAAATAATGGAGAGGTTCTAGACATAATTATTGCTGGTTTACTACCTTTTAATTCCACGCTCTCTATAATTCCTCGTACGTTCTCTCCTTTTCTAAAAAAGTCTGATGGAATTTGTTTTTCTTTTGGTAATATAATTTCGTTGCCTTCATCATCTAACAGTATAATGGCTCTATGACGAATGTGATGAACTTCAGCTGTATAAATTTCGCCTTCAAGATCTTTAAACTGCTTATATATGTTAGTATTATCGTGCTCGTGAATCTTAGAGATTAGATTTTGCCTTAAGGCTAAAATTGAGCGTCTTCCCAAATCAATTAGTTTTACTTCTTCTGCTACATCTTCACCTACTTCAAAATCTGGCTCTATTTTCTGCGCTTCAGACAACGCAATTTCCTGATTTGGTTCTTCAACTTCACCATCAGCTACAACAACCCTATTTCTCCATATTTCAAGATCTCCTTTGTCAGGGTTGATGATTATATCAAAGTTATCGTCATCACCATACTTTTTCTTCAACGCATTTCTCAATACATCTTCTAAGATGGCCATTAGCGTTACTCTATCTATTAATTTGTCGTCTTTAAATTCTGAAAATGACTCAATTAACGCAACATTTTCCATAATCAATTATGAATTAAAATTTAATAATAACTTTAGCTTCTTTAATATTATCGAAGCTTATTGTTTCTTCTTTTATAACGGTGGTTTTACCCTTGCCAACTGGCTTAGGCTCTCTGGTTTTCCATTTTAAAACCACTGAATCTTCACTTATATTTTCTAATTTACCGGACACTTTTTTACTATCACTAGTAATAATTTCTATGTCTCTGCCCATATTTTTTTTATACTGCCTTGGCAACACTAAAGGAGAGGCTGCTCCCGCTGATGTTACAGTAAGTGAAAAATCCTGTTCTTCTCTATCCAGATTATGTTCAATTGCTCTGCTGATAAACATACAATCTTCTACCAAAACGCCTTTATCACCATCTATAATGACATGTATAGAATTGTCTGCTTTCACCTCTAGGTCAATCAAAAAAAGATCAGAACGCTCATTGAGCGCTTCATCTAATAATTCTTGTACTTGTTGTCTCAGCATTTTTAGTATAAAAAGAGGGGACTTTAGTCCCCTCGTAATCCCGAATCCGTTATTTACGCTGCAAATATACAATTTTTATATTGATATATGCAACCCGAATAAAATGGATTTATTTTCTTAAATTTAGAGTTGTAATTAAACCAATGATATCATGAATAAAATACTTGTACCTACCGATTTTTCAACCGAAGCAGAAAACGCCTTAAAGGTTGCTGCTATGCTTGCCAAAAAATACGATGCTGAGATCTATTTACTTCATATGTTGGAAATACCGCTTCAAGAAATTGATCCTGTGAATGCACATAGTGATATTCCTGAAGCCATATTCTTTATGAAATTGGCCCATCAAAAATTTGAGGCGTTAATAGATAGTGTTTACTTACAAGGCATTAAAGTTCATGAAACTGTAAAATCTGATATAACGTTTAATGAAATTAAAGCCGCCTGTTATGAATTTGACATTGATCTAATTGTCATGGGATCTCATGGTGCTTCTGGGCTTAAAGAAATGTTTATTGGATCTAATGCTGAAAAAGTCGTGAGAACGTCTGAAGTCCCAGTTCTAGTAATTAAAAATGAACACAAATCCTTTGACATTAATAATTTTGTCTTTGCATCTGATTTTAAAAAGGATAACAAAAACACCTATAAACAAGCTGTTGATTTTGCAAAAGCCTTTAATGCTACCATACATTTGGTGATGGTTAATACGCCTAATAATTTTTTAACCACTGAAGAATCTACAAAACGCATTAATAAATTTATTGCAGGCAACAATTACGAAAAGGCCAATATTAATATTTATAATGATGAGAGTGTTGAACAAGGCATTTTAAATTTCTCAAAGTCAATTAACGCAGACCTTATTGGTATTAGTACACATGGCCGACAAGGCATAGCTCACTTCTTTAACTCTAGTATCAGTGAAGATTTGGTTAATCATGCCAACCGTCCGGTAATTACTTTTAAAATCTAAACAACTTCTTCCTTAATAAAAAAATCCTAACTCGTAATGAATTAGGATTTTTTTGTTGGCCTACTAGGGCTCGAACCTAGACTCTTCTGGACCAAAACCAGACGTGTTGCCAGTTACACCATAGGCCAGTCTCTTAAATTGAGGTGGCAAATTTAAAACAAAGTTTCAGTAAGGCAAAAATTTTATTTAAAAATAATCTAAAATACTTAACGTTAACTTAAAAAGATTGACCCTTTAGTTTAAATATTAGTAAATTCGCCAGCATCTAAAGCATAAACTTTAATGAAAGATATAAGTTTTAAAAAATGGAATACCATTTTAGGATGGGTTGTTTTCACCATTGCCTTTTTTACGTATGCTGCAACTGTTGAACCGACAGTGAGTTTCTGGGATGCAGGTGAATATATATTAACCTCTTCAAAGTTACAAGTAGGTCATCCACCAGGTGCACCATTATTTCAAATGTTAGGTGCATTTTTCTCCATCTTTGCTTTAGAACCCACCCAAATAGGTTTAATGCTAAATATGATGAGTGCAGCCGCAAGTGCATTTACCATATTGTTTATGTTTTGGACCATTACCCTTTTATTGAGTAAACTGGCAAAATTTGATGATAACAATGTAACACATAAAGGTTTTGCTATTTTAGGAAGTGCTTTAGTAGGCAGTTTAGCTTTTACCTTCACAGATTCCTTTTGGTTTAACGCCGTTGAAACTGAAGTTTACGCCATGGCCACCTTAATTATGGCCATATTATTCTACTTAGGTTTGCGTTGGGAAAGAGACATGAACAAACCACGAGGCAACAAATGGTTAATACTTATAGCTTTTGTTATTGGCTTATCCTTTGGTGTGCATTTTATGGGATTACTTACCATTCCAGCTATAGGGCTTATTTATTTCTTTAAAAACTATAAAACTGTTACAGTTAAAAACTTCATCATTGCCAATGTGGCCTCAGCCGCTGTTTTATTATTTATTTTTAAATTACTATTGCCATCTACTTTGAAATTGTTTGGCTATCTCGAAGTTTTCTTTGTTAATACCTTTGGCTTACCCTTTAATTCTGGAACTATAATTGCTGGACTATTAGTAATAGGCCTATTTTATTTTGGTCTTAACTATACTAGAAAACACAAGTATACCAATGCAAATACATTAGTACTCTGTCTTTTATTTGTCTTTATTGGTTTTTCCTCTTGGATGATGCTTCCAATAAGAGCTAATGCCAATGTAGTGATTAATGAAAATGATCCTTCTGATGCACGAGAATTATTAGCTTATTACAACCTGGAACAATATCCTGAGACTCATTTATTTTATGGTCCACAGTTTACCGAAATATACTCAGGTGCTGATGAAAATCAACCCTTTGTAGATGATAAAAAGAACTATGAAAAGGATTATAAAACTGGCAAATATGTGGTAATTAATGAGTGGAAAAACACCAAGCAAAATTACAACTCAGAGCATGCCGCAATATTACCTAGAATGTGGAGTGCAGAACATGCAGAAAATTATATGATGTTTACAGGTTTAATTGATTTTAAATTAAAATCAGAATATCGATCGCAAAAAGAGTTGGTAGCCATAGTTAATGATTTTAGAACACGCCTCGCCCAAGGTCAAATAGATTATGAGGACTACGATCAGTTTTTAAGAACTTATGGACAATCGTATTTAGATGTTGAAAAGCCAAGCTTTCTAGACAATATCATGTATATGGTACAATACCAATTAGGTTATATGTACTGGCGCTATTTTATGTGGAACTTTGCTGGCAGACAAAACGATATACAAGGACGCTATGATCAATTTAATGGCAACTGGATATCTGGAATTAAATTCATTGACGAATGGCATATTGGGTTACCACAAGATAATCTACCTTCTGATGTGCGTAATAATAAAGCTCGAAACACCTATTATTTTTTACCATTAATTTTAGGCTTAATAGGTCTATTCTTTTTATATCACAAGGACAAGAAACGCTTTTGGGTGTTGTTGGTGTTCTTTTTATTTACAGGCTTAGCCATTCAGGTGTATACCAATGTAAGACCTTTTGAACCACGTGAAAGAGATTACTCTATTGTAGGCTCTTTTTATGTGTTTGCGCTATGGATAGGTTTTGGTGTATATGCTATTTATGATGCTTTAAGAACCAAATTGAAACACAAACTGTTAGCACCATTAATTACCTTAACTTGCCTTATACTAGTGCCAGGTATATTAGTAGCAAATAACTGGGACGATCATGACCGATCAGGAAAGTATACCGCCAATGCTATGGCCAGAAAATATTTGCAATCGTGTGCGCCAAACGCTATTTTGTTTACAATTGGGGACAACGACTCGTTTCCACTATGGTATCTACAAGAAATTGAAGGTGTTAGAACAGACGTAAAAGTGGTAAATACCAGTTTATTTCAAACCGACTGGTACATTGACCAAATGAAACGCAAAGCGTATGAAAGCGACCCTATTCCTTCGCAGTTAACACACGATCAATATAAATACGGCACCCGAGATTATATTATGCGTCGAGAGATCTCAAGAGACACCATCCTCATCAAAGATTTCTTGAATTTTATCACCAGTGAGCAACCTAAAACCAAATTAAAATTTGTGATTGAGAGTCAGGGAGAAGACCCAAGTGTCTACCCTAGCCATCTTTTAAATTCAAATTATTTTCCAACGCGCTATGTTAGAATTCCGGTGAACAAAGAGAACGTTCTTAAATCTGGAATTGTAAAACCTAAAGATGCCGATAAGATATTACCATATATAGATATGGAAATCACCAATAGTGCTATCTACAAGAATCGTTTATTGATGCTAGATATATTAGCAAACAACAATTGGGAACGGCCTATTTATTTTTCGGGTGGAGCCTTTGGCGATGAAGACTATGTGTGGTTAAAAGACTACTTACAATTAGATGGCCTTTGTTATAAACTGGTGCCAATTAAAACTGAAGTCAACGAGGCAAATCCTTTTGATATGGGCAGAGTTGATGCCGACTTAATGTATGATATGGTGACATCGTGGGATTGGGGCGGAAGCGGTGAAGACATTTATCACGACACAGAAACTAGACGAAACGGTATAACCTATAGAAGCAACCTAGCAAGGCTAATTGAGCAACTTATCAATGAGGATAAATTGGACAAAGCTGAAGAAATTGCAGATCTTGCTATGGAAAAAATGCCGGTTGATATATTTGGGTACTACACCTTATTAGAACCTTATATAAGTGCCTATTATGAGGTTGAAAATCCCGAAAAAGCCCAGAAACTCTATATGCAAGTGGCTAGTAAGTATCAGGAAAACTTAACGTATTATAGCACTCTTTCTATTGAAAATCAGAACAATTTAATTGAAGAGATCATTACAGATATAGAGCGCTATAGGTCTTTGGTTGATGTTTTAATTGTTTATGGTGACAAAGATTTTGCGCTTCAAGAAACCAGAAAATTTAATGATTATCTGTCATTATTCGATCACTTTATGGGACCACAAGATTTTGAAGAAGAACCTTCTGGTTTAAGCGATAACGTTTCTATTGATTCACTGTTATCTGCTCCCGAATAATAGCCATAATTAATGAAGATCATCCCTGCAAAAACCCCAGGATTCGTTAGAAGTTTATTTCCTAATTATTTATGGAAAGTAGACACGTCTAAAAAGCATCTTTATTTAACTTTTGATGATGGTCCTACCGAAGGAATTACCGAATGGGTCTTAGACACTTTAGACCAATATAACGCTAAAGCCACATTTTTTTGCATAGGAAGTAATATTGAAAAACATCCTGAAATCTTTCAAAAATTATTAAAAAACAAACACACTGTTGGAAACCACACCTACAGTCATTTAAAGGGTTGGCAAACCTCAACCAAAGTTTACGTTGCCGATATTCAGTTCACGGACTCAATCATTAAATTTCAAATTCAAAACGCCACGAATACATCAACAGATTTAGCAACACAGTCTTATACAAGCTTGTTTAGACCTCCTTACGGTAAATTTAAGTCTAAGCAGAGCAAGATATTGCTAGAGCAAGGTTATAAAATGGTGATGTGGGATGTCTTATCGTATGATTGGGATACTAATTTATCTAAAAAGAAATGTTATAAAAATGTAATTTCTTCGGCAAGTAAAGGAAGTATTATTGTGTTTCACGATAGCATAAAAGCCTTTAAAAATTTAAAATACACATTGCCAAAAGTCTTAGAATATTATAGCGAAAAGGGCTATAAGTTTAAAGCGCTCGATTATTAGACGTACTCTTGTATTAGTGCAATAAGTGTATTTGCATCTTGCTCGCCACTATGTCGCCATTTCATTTCACCATTTTTATAAATGATTAAGGTTGGAAGACCTTTTACCCGTAAAGCTTCTGCAAGATCCTTATTCTTATCTACATCTATTTTAATAACTTTGGCTTTATCGCCTAGCGCAGCGGCTACATCCCTTAAGATAGGGTGCATTGCGGTGGATTGATCATCCCACTCCGTGAAGAAATCTAATAGAACTGGAACTTCTACATCTATTAATTCTCCAAATTTTGACATACCTTAAAGTTTTAAGTCAAATATTCACTTACAAAGATAACATTTCCTTTTAATTAGGCGTTATCAGAAGCTTTTTTCAATTCTATAACAGTTATTTCTGGCCAAATACCTACACGACCAGGATAACCTAAATAACCAAACCCGCGATTTACGTTGATAAATTGTCCCATTTCCTCATAAATTCCTGCCCAATATTTATAACGCCATTTCACTGGACTCCACTTGATCCAACCCGGAATTTCTATACCAAATTGCATTCCATGTGTATGTCCACTAAGCGTTAAATGATAATGGCAATCGTCACTAATGACTTCTTCCTCCCAGTGACTAGGATCATGGCTCAACAGTATTTTAAAATCATCTTTATTGACGGCTTCTGCCGCTTTTTTAAGATCGCCTGCTTTTTTAAAACCACCCTTGCCCCAATTTTCAACACCAATTAGTGCAATGCGTTCGCCATTTTTTTCAATGTATCTGCTTTCATTGAGAAGTAGATCAAACCCAAGCTCTTTTTGAATTTGTTTGAGTTCCTCAAGATTTTGAGCCTTTTCCTTATTCGTATTCCAACTAACATAATCACCATAATCGTGGTTACCTAATACTGAATACATGCCGTCCTTAGCTGATAACTTACTAAAAATAGGCATCCAAGGTTTCATCTCAGAGGCCTTATTGTTTACCATGTCTCCTGTAAATAGTAAGAGATCTGAGTTTTGCTCGTTGATGAGATTAACAGCATAATTAATTTTTTCTTTATTGTCAAAACTACCGGAATGTATATCACTGATCTGAGTGATACGGTAACCATCAAAAGCATCTGGAAGATCATCAAACGTTAGCGTATAATTCAGCACCCTAAAATTGTATTTACCTCTATACATACCATATAGCAACGATGTAAACGGTATAGCTGCTAAGCCTAATGCAATTTGGCTCACAAACCGTCTCCGCGATGGAATATACAGATCATTCTTTGTCATAAGTTTGTCAAAAAGTCCTTTGGATGATCGTATTAGATCTTCTCCTAATAGAATTGGTGTTAGTACTAAAAACAATGCCATAGTAGCTAGTAAAAACCCAAAGGCATAGCTCTTAGCAGGATTAAGTACTCGTCCTTCAGAGGATACGGTAAACTGAACTATAAAATTACCAATCACCAAAAGCACCATGCCAATAAAAAGGTAGTGTACCCAACTTTGTTTGGTTATGGTTTTAATAGCCTGAAAACCATAAAAACTCAAAAACAAATAAATAATGATAAATAGTATCCAACGTGTCATCTAACAACTTTAATTCAACAAAGTTAGTAATAAGGGAATGTAGTTATCTTATGAAACTGTTAAACGTTTTTATTCTGAAGTTAGAAATATCGCTGGCCGACGTCTTAAATTCAATACGTTTTGATTGATTCGGTAAAAGGTCGAAATAATTGTCACTAAAAAAACCCTGTTCATCGCAACTTAAAAAAACATCTTTTTGGAGGGTTTGGCTAATCAATTCAATGCTAAAGCCACCGTCTATTTTTGTGATTGATTTTTCTATAGGCGCACTGTTCAACTCTAAATATTTTGGTTTTGTAAAATACTTAAGGTACTGCTGGTCATTAAATCTCATTACAGCTACTGTGCGTTGAGGATTAAAGGATGTATCCTTAAGTTGTAATTCATGGATTATGATATTAGAATTACTAGGTATACTTATGGGTTCATTAAATTCAAACCATTTATCACCCTCAAAGTCCAAAAATTCTATTGAAAAATTGCCCGAAACAGGCTCTCTATTATCGTTAACAAGGTGAACTTTCAACGTTCTGTCATCGATGGTTGATGACAATAAAACGTTAGAGTAGCTTTGTTTTGCTTTATAATGAAGTGCTTTCCAATTCCCGAAAAAGTCAATACTAGACCATGATATGGATGGCCAGCAATCATTAAGTTGCCAAAACAATGAACCCATATTGTAGGGCTTTGCACGCCTATGTGCCTCAATACCTTTAGTAATTCCATTGGCCTGTAAAAGTTGGCTCATGTACACATAGTCTTCAGGTTGCTTTGGCACAGGGAAGTCCCTCGCCATATATTCTTCTATTAATTGAAACCCTCTTATATGCTTTTGATGGTTTTGTATGGCTTCAGAATCTAAATCCAATGAATCGTCTTGTTGAATATATTTTAACACCTCAACACTTGGAAAGGATTGAAATCCAAATTCACTCATAAAACGAGGCACGTGGTCTTCGAAATGCTGAAACGGATAGGCATCGTGCCACACCCACCAATCGTGTGCATCTCCTTCGTATTGATATTTAGGGTTTCCTCTGCCATATTTTGGAGAGCTTTCCCAATACGGTACATTTCCTGAATAATCTTTAACGACACTGGGCAATATAGAATCAAAAAGTTTTAAATAATCATTCCATATAGCAGTCTTTTCTTCTTCCGATCTGTCGGCTTGCCAGCCCCAATTATGCCAACCTTCGTTACTCTCGTTATTACCGCACCATAACACTAATGACGGATGATCTCTTAGGTGTTTTACATTATCAATAGCTTCTTGTTGTACATTGTTTAAAAAATCTTTATCGCCAGGATACATGGCACAAGCAAACATAAAATCTTGCCACACCATGATGCCTTTTTCATCGCACAACTCATAAAACTCATCATTCTCGTAGATACCACCACCCCAAACTCTCAGCATATTCATATTAGCATTAACCACATCATTGAGCAGCGTCTCATAATCCGATAGTTGCACTTTATTTTGAAAACTATGTTGCGGAATATAATTGGCTCCCTTGGCATAAACGGATTCGCCATTGATCTTGAAATAAAAAGTTTCTCCAATAGTATCTTTATCCGTTACTAATTCTATACTTCTTAATCCAAACTTAAACTGAACGGAATCTAAAACCGTACGACCTTCCTTTATTTTTAATTTTAAATCATAGAGATAGGGCTCGCCAAGATTATGTGGCCACCAACGTTTTGGCTTATTGATCTCAAAAGGTATAGTCATTGGCGTATACGTTAGCTCGTCAGTTACCGTAGTCACTAAACTATCGTTGACGTACATTTCATAGCTGTAATCTGATACTTTATTGTTCCTTAATTCTAGTTGCAATGATAATTTGGCAATAGAGTCATTCAATTGCAGCATATTTACGCTGTGCTCTGTGATGCGAAGATCATTGTTTGCAATGAGTTTTACGGGCCTCCAATTGCCCATTGTGTTTAACGTTGGCCCCCAATCCCATCCGTATTGAAATTGTGCCTTTCGTGTAAAAACTCGGTTGCCTTCAGGTAATTCATAACCTAACTGTTGCTTTTCTGTGGTTTCATAAGTTGACGGATTTTCAAATACAATACGAAGTGCATTCTGGTTTTTAAGGACACTACTTACATCTATTGACCATCGTCTAAACGCATTAGCAGTCTTTACTAGTAAACTATCATTGAGATACACAGATGCGTAAGTATCAAGCCCTTCAAATTCTAATGATTTATTTGCTTTTAATAGCGTTTCGTCACTCAAATGAAACGTTGTTTTATACTCCCAATTATCTTGGCTTACCCATTGCACCTCTTTTTCATTGTTGCCAATAAACGGATCGTTGATAAGGCCGTTGTCTAGCAAGTCTGTATGCACATTTCCTGGAACAGTTGCTGGGAACCACAAGGTATCCTTTGTGTTTTTAAACGCCCAGCCTTCGGTTAACTCCATAATGTCAGGCAGGTCGTATTGCTCCTGACAACCAAGACATAAGAGCACCACTACAATTAGACTATACCTCATTAGTCAACTCGTTTAAGATTGCGCTTATTTTCTCAGGGCTAGATACAGTGAGCTGTTCTGAAAAAAGGGTTGCTGATTTTTCCTTGTAAATTACTGAAGCCGAGGTATGAAACTCTTGGCATCCAATGGCGATAAACTTTTTTACATTAGTCTCATTGACACCACCTCCTGGCATAATAGTAATTTTATTATGGCTTTTTTTAATTAGTTGCGCCAATAGTCCTATCCCTTTTTCGGCCGTTTCTGCCTGACCTGATGTTAACACGCTCTCAACGCCTAGTTGCATCAATTCGTTTAATGCTAGAAAAGGATCCTTAACACTATCAAAAGCACGATGAAATGTAAACTGCATGGGTTTTGCTAAGTCGACTAATTGTTTTGTTCGTTCAACATCTATAGTTGAGTCTGTTTTCAATAATCCAGTTACAATACCTTCGCATCCCAAAGATTTACAACTTTCTATATCGGTCTTCATAATATTGAACTCTTCATCTGAATACACAAAATCTCCTGCTCGTGGTCTTATCAGCACATGAACAGGAATAAATAATTGTTCTTTTACCTCTTTAATGAGTCCAAATGAGGGTGTAATACCACCAACAGAAAGTTCCTGACATAGTTCAATACGATGTGCACCTGCATCTTGTGCATTTTTTGCTGATTGAAACGAATTAGCACAAATTTCTAGTAGCATATTAATTTATAATGATTTCATCAATAAAGGTCCATGCAGCATTGCCAACCCCTTGTTTACCCTTAGGAATAATACCATAGTTTGGTATTTTAAGATAGACGTATCGTGATGGCCCATTGATCTTCAGTGTAATATCAACGAGCTTGTTATTGGATTGAGGAATGGTTTGTAATACATAGTCCTCTTCAGCATTTAATTTATATGCTATCTCTTTTGGTGCATATATCCATTGTCCATTACCATTATAAAAACGCGTTTGTAAGGATGTTATCATTTGGGTTTTACCAAGATCAATCGTAATTTCAATATCCTCACCCCAAAACCCTAGCCATTCTTTATCACCATATCTCGTATCACTTCCGCTAATACCATTAACAAGACCTTCTGCACCACTGCCTGAATAAGCTTTATGAGGTTGTTTGTCAATTACGATTTCTTTTCCTGTGGCTTTATGCAATTTCACAGGTTGTGTATAGGTTTTTCCTAAGGGCTCGTTTTCTACAAACACATTTGCCTTTATGGTACAACTTTGCGTAATCGGTATTAGAGAATCGTATAATTTTGAGGTTTCATCAGGCTCCTTGCCATCCAAACTGTACCTAATGACTTTACCTTTTGCTGGAGTGCTTAGTTGATAATATAATTGACCATTCGTTTTATTCATTTGGCCATCAATTTCATATAGATGATTAGCATAGTTAATATCTAGAGCGTCTAATCTGCTATGAAAATTTTCTAATCGACCTATAAAATCGCCATAGTCTTTTTGCTTGGGATGTGTCCATAATACTTCGCTCATCGCCAAAATTCTTGGAAAAGCCATATACTCTACCTGGTCTTCAGTTGGCATATATTCCGTCCAAATATTACCTTGAGCGCCTAGTACAAACTGCGCTTCTTCTTGGGTCAATTCCTCTGGAATAGGCTGAAAATGATATACGTTTTCCAATGGCAAATAACCGCCTATGGCTAAAGGCTCGTCATCATTATCGGATTGGTAGTAATCAAAGTAGCAGTGCGATGTTGGTGTCATTACTACATTGTGGCCTAGTTTCGCAGCCTCCACAGCGCCACTGGTACCTCGCCAGGACATGACCGTTGCATTTGGTGCTAAACCACCTTCAAGGATTTCATCCCAACCGATGATTTGGCGACCTTTGGAATTTAAATAGTTTTCAATTCGGGTAATAAAATACGTTTGTAACTCGTGTTCATCTTTTAATCCTTGCTCTTGAATGCGCTGTTGACAATCAGCACAGGATTTCCACCTTGTTTTCGGCGCTTCGTCTCCACCAATGTGAATGTATTTACTAGGAAATAAGGCCATGACCTCATCTAAAACATCCTCCAAAAAATTAAAGGTTTGCTCCTTGGTGCAGTAGATATCTTCAAAAACACCCCATGTTGTAGCTACATTTACCGCTTCACCACTACAACCTAGTTCTGGGTAAGCTGCTATTGCCGCTTGGCTATGGCCAGGCATTTCAATTTCGGGAATTACAGTAATAT
>JABDIQ010000055.1 GCA_013003655.1 Winogradskyella sp.
TTTCCCAAAAGTATTCGTGCGTTTCAAGCTTTTTCTTATTCGTTTGCACCTTTTGTTAGTTTAGGAGCACATTTTACGGCATACAATCCAAGTGTTTCAACAACCTATGGCGATGGTAATATCAATAATGCAGATAATTTTTATTCCTTTTGGGATCCAGGATCTGTAAGTGACGAAAGCGGTACTGTTTGGTCTATTGTTGGTAGTGTTGGTACAAGATATAAACTTACTGTACTGTCAGATCTAATGATTGATCTAAGATGGCAATATTTTGGAAATAACTGGGTAGACGGCCTCAACCATCAGTTAGATTTTAATAGAGCTAATGACTGGTTGGTATGGTTAAATTTTGGATATATCTACTATCTCGATTAAATTTAGCCAATTGCCTGTTTAAGGTCTTCTATTAAATCTACCTCGTCTTCTATACCTACACTTAGTCTAATTAAAGCGTCTACTACTCCTGTTTTTTCTCGTTCTTCCTTTGGGATACTTGCATGTGTCATACTCGCAGGATGACCTGCTAAAGACTCAACGCCTCCTAAAGATTCAGCAAGTGTAAAGATTTTTAAATTTTCAGCAATTTTAATAGCCTCGTCATAATTGTTTCCTTTAGTGACAAAGGAGACCATACCTCCAAAATCATTCATTTGCTTTTTAGCAACATCGTGATTTGGGTGCGACTCAAATCCTGGCCAATAGACTTTCTCTATTTTGGGGTGCTTTGCCAAATAATGCGCCACAGCCTTTCCGTTTTCGCAATGTCTTTGCATACGAATATGAAGTGTTTTTATACCGCGTAATACTAAAAAGCTGTCTTGTGGTCCACATACAGCTCCACTTGCATTTTGTATAAAATATAGTCGGTCTGCCAAATCTTTATCGTTAACAACTAATGCACCCATAATAACATCACTATGTCCGCCCAAATATTTAGTAGCAGAATGCATTACAATATCTGCGCCTAGTTCTAAGGGTTGTTGTAAATAAGGTGTAGCGAAGGTATTGTCAACTGCTAATAATAGTTCATTGTCCTTAGCAATTTTAGAAACAGCCTCTATATCTATGACATTCATCATTGGGTTTGTAGGTGTTTCTACCCAAATTAATTTTGTGGCTGGTGTTATATAATCTTCAATTTGAGACGTTTTATCCATACCTACAAAATGAAATTTAATGCCAAAATTTTGAAATATTTTAGTAAACAACCTGTAAGAACCTCCATATAGATCGTTCGTAGATATCACCTCATCACCAGGTTGTAATAATTTAATAACTGCATCTATAGCCGCTAAACCAGAAGCAAAGGCTAATCCATATTTACCATTCTCAATACTGGCAAATGATTTTTCTAACGCATCTCTTGTAGGGTTATGTGTTCTAGAATATTCATAGCCTTTATGTCCTCCAGGCGTACTTTGAGCATATGTGGACGTCTGGTAAATTGGTGGCATTACAGAACCGTATGCTTTGTCGTGAATTTGTCCGCCGTGGATGGTTTTAGTATTAAATTTCATGGAATGAATTTAGGATTAACATTATTTAGGCAATTCTCTTCTCAATAAGAAAGACCCTCTATTTTTTAAAGCGCAACAAAGTTAATTGATAATTGGTTGTATTCAAAAGTATATAATACCTTTAATGTATGTTTAACAAAAGAGCGTGAGAATGAAAAACTTCATTAGATCTTTGATCCTATTTTTGCTGGTAGTTGGCTGCGATGATGACTCCAAAGTGCAGTTTAATTTAAATTCAATTAACAATGATTATGAGGCTAATATTGAGGTACTTTATCATCAAGTTGAAGGAAAGGATATTAATAGCAAAGCTATCAACGAAACCATAAAACGCGAGTTTGTTAAAAGTTTTTCTGATTCTGGTGTTGAAGTAAGCCCAAATGTTGAAGCTGCTATTTTGGCTTTTGATGAAGAGTACAAAGCATTTAAATCAAGCTTCCCAGATAACGAGCTAGTATGGCAACTACTGGTAGAGACCGAAATTACTTATATATCTGAAAATGTCATAAGTATTGCTATAAACACGTATATAGATACTGGAGGTGCACATGGTAATGATTCAATTATTTTTATGAATTTTAATCCAGATACTGGAAAATTGTATGCCTTAAATGATATAGTAACTGATATTGATGCCTTAAAAGAGCTAGCGCAAACTTATTTTAAAAAAGAGGTTATGTTACTTGAAAACACAGAATCTATGGAAGACTACTTTTTTGGAGAACCATTTAAGCTTCCTGAAAACATAGGCTTTGGTGAAGACGGTTTAATCTTTTTGTATAACGTTTATGAAATTGCCTCTTACGCCGAAGGATACACAGAATTTCAAATACCATATAACGAATTAAACGATCTTCTAAAAATTAATTAATCGTCACGTCTTGCCAGTCGTTTTATTACAGGTTCAACCGTAAGACCTTGACCAATTATGGAGACAACTACAACGATATAAGTTATTACTAAAAAGAGCTCTCTATCCATTTCTGCCGTAAGACTTAATGCTAAGGCAATAGATATGCCACCTCTTAATCCTCCCCACGTCATAATCAAATTTGTTTTTGGCACAAAATCTAGACGTTCTGCAAATATTTTAATTGGCAGCCATAGAGATATATAGCGACATATTAAAATTATTGGAATGGCAAATAATCCGGCCATTACATAATTCTTTTCAAACGTTAGAATCAACATTTCCATACCTATCATAACAAACAATAGCGTATTTAAAAGGACGTCTATTAACTCCCAAAATTTATCAACGTAGGTTTCTGTAATTTCGGACATCGCAGAGTCTCTTACTGTATCATTACCAACAATCAATCCGCAAGTGACCATTGCCAATGGTGCTGATAAATGAAAACGATGTGCTAACATGGTACCACCCATAACTGCGGCTATGGTGATAATCACTTCAATTTCATAATTGTCAATAGATTTCATTGATCTATACGTAATCCAGCCGAGAATAAATCCTAATAAGATACCTCCTATGACTTCTTGACCAAAGAGTTGGGCAATTTCACTAAATTGAACGGGTGCATCAGGATTTCGAGCAATTGCATATATAGTTAAGAATACCACAACACCTACACCATCATTAAACAATGATTCACCCACAATCTTAGTTTCTAACTTTTTAGGAGCACCGGCTTTTTTTAAAATTCCTAATACAGCAATAGGATCTGTTGGCGAAATAAGTGCACCAAACAATAAGCAATTGATAAATGATACCTCAAAGCCTATAATTTGTAACATGTAAAATGTTATGGTTCCTACTAAAAGAGTGGATACCGTAACACCAAATGTAGCAAAAGCTAAAATTGGCCAACGTTGTATTTTTAGTTGGGTAAAATTAGTATGTAAAGCTCCTGCAAATAGCAAAAAGCTTAACATAATGTCTAACAATACAGTCTGAAAATCTATTTGAGAAATAAATGCTTTTTCTCTAATTAGCAGCGTATCATCAAACTGGCTAATCCCTATAACAACTACAGTAAATACAATGGTTATAATCATTAATCCTATAGTTATAGGTAATTTTAAAAATTTTACATTGATGTACCCAAACAGTGCAGATAGTACTACGAGAATGGTGGCAATTGAATAAAATTCCATAAAAAATGGTAATTATATTAAGGTTGTGGTATTAAGTTCTGTGCTTATATTTTTCTTAAAAGTACTTATTTTTCATTTTAATTAAAGTTTCTTTGTGTCATTAATTCTAGCGATAACATATATTCCTTTTTATTTTGAAAAAGTTCTATTATTTAAAAACTTGTAATACGTGTATGCGCATTCTCAATGAGATTGATCTACCTGAAGATTTTGAAATGCGAGAAATAAAAACCGTTCCCATAACAGCTACTGAATTAGATGAAATGAAAGCTTTAGCTGAAAGTTATGAGGCATTGTTTAGCAAAAGAGCCCGACTCTACAAAGAAATGAATCTAAAGGACGAAACTCTTACAGAGGACGATTTTAAAAAACACATCCTATCTCATTATACATTTTTAAAGCGGCCAGTCATAATATATGATAACAGCATATTTATTGGTAATTCGTCTAAGGTCATTAAAAATGCGAAAATGACCATTCATGGGAAATAGTAGAGCTTTCGCGCTAGCGGCAGTATTTACAGTTCAATTACTGTATGGATTAAATTTCACGTTTGCTAAAATTGTAATGGAGCAACATTACATGAAACCCTTTGGCTTTGTACTTGTAAGAGTTTTAGGTGCAACTATTCTACTTTGGTTATTTGGTTTGTTTTTTAAGTCTGAAAAAATCGACAAAAAAGATTACATAAAGTTCTTTTACGCCGCAATTTTTGGCGTAGCTCTTAACATGATGCTATTTTTTAAAGGATTACAGTTTACAACACCCATACATGCTTCGGTAATTGTCACTATTACACCAATAATAATATTAATACTCTCTGCATTCTTTTTAAAAGAACGTATAACATCTTTAAAAATAGTAGGAGTTGCACTTGGTTTTTGTGGTGCTATTGTACTCACCATTTATGGCAAATCAACGAGCGCTGCAGACAATGTGCCTTTTGGTAATTTTATTGTTTTTCTCAACACCGTATCATACAGCATATATATTATTCTTATTAAACAATTGACTAAAAAGTATCATCCTTTTACTTTTATAAAATGGTTGTTTTTGTTTGGGTTATGTCTTATAATTCCATTTAGCTATCAAGAATTTATAGAAATTAAATGGCACACTTTCACACCTTATATCAGTTTCTCTGTTGTGTTCGTTGTAGTCGGTGCAACATTTGGTACTTACATTCTTAATCCATTGGCACTTAGAAAACTAAGGGCTTCAACAGTGGGGACGTTTATTTATCTTCAACCCGTTATTGCAGGTATTTTTGCTATCTTAATGGGTGCCGATGTTGTAAATGCAGTAAAGTTAATTGCTATGGCGCTCATATTTTCGGGCGTGTATTTAGTGACGTATAAACCTCAGCAAAGCGTTTGAGAACTTTAAAAACCATAGAATATAATACCATTGAGTCAATTCCAATTTCGTTTTGGCAAGATTTAGATGACGACCGTCCATTGTATTTTGAATATGATTTTTTAAATGCTTTTGAACAGTCTAATAAAAATATTAGATGTAATTACCTGTTTATAACTAAAGATAATAGAGCCGTTGCTCTAGCCATTTCTCAAACAATAGCCATAAGCTTTAAAACTATTACTAAGAATGTAAGAATGGCTAAATGGTTGAAAAAGAGTCTTGATTATATATTTAAAAGTAGACCATTGGTGGTTATGTTTTATGGAAACGTTTTTTTAAGTGGTGAGTATGGCATATTTATTAATAAGCAAGAAGATAGTAAGGACATCTTTTCAATAATAGCCAAAGGGATAAAAACACAAATAAAAAACACTAAGAAGCTTCACACTATTTTTGTTAAAGATTTTTTAGAGGAATCCTTACCTGTTACCAACCATCTTTATGATTATGATTATGCGTCACTGCAAGTAGAACCAAATATGGTAATCACTTTAGATTCCTCTTGGGTTACTTTTAATGATTATAAAAATCAATTAAGATCTAAATATCGTGTTAAAATAAACAAAGCCGACTCTAAAAGTAAAGCGCTAACAGAGCGATATTTTGCAGATGATGATATTGAAGAGTATAAAGCAGAATTACAAGATTTGTATGAAAATACTATTTCTAATGCAGATTTTAATGCACAGATTTTAAATCTGAACACCTACATTGAACTTAAAAAATCTTATAAGGAGAAATTTATAATTAAAGGTTATTTTCTAAATAATAAACTTGTCGGATTTATGTCTGCTATGCTTTACGACAATGCTCTTGTTGCGCATTTTATAGGACTTGATTACTCTAAAAACAAAACGTATGCTATCTACCCAAGAATACTAAACGATTATATTAGACTTGGCATAGAACACCAAGTAAATTGCATAAATCTGGGGCGGACTGCGTTAGAAATAAAAAGTACTGTTGGTGCAAAACCTCAATCACTTATTTGTTATGCAAAACATAAGCGATCATTACTAAATAAAATGCTGAAACCGTTTATAAAGAATATAAAAATAAAACCTTATAAACAGCATCAGCCTTTTAAAAATTCTTGAAAATATTATACCCAAGCGTTAATAATTCCTCCCATAAGCGCTAAAGTTACTATCCAGTATCCCACATTAATGGCAACATACTTAAATGATTTCTGTTCAAATAATGCGTTTGTACCAAAAATTGGTAACACTAAGAAAACAGCTATCAAAACACCATGAAATGCACCATGTTTAAAAGTAACATATGGATCTACACCATGAGGTTCGCCAGGGCCTCCTCCTGTAAACACTTGTGGCCATAAAAACAGAGCAATTAAAAATGCACAAACAATGGCCAAACCAAAAGTTTTTGCCGGATTCATTTGTTTTGCTTTCTCCTCAGTCATTCCAGATTCTCGCATCCAGGCAATACCAAAAACTTTGGTATGATACCAAATAAAGCCAGTTAAGATTGGTACAATAGCAGCCACAACTATTGCGATCCAATTAATAGATAAGTCTTCCATAATTTATCGATGTATTAGTTAGTTGGGATAAATTACAAAAAATATAGCAGAATCGACTTAATATAAAATTGAATTACCTAGGACAGATAGTTTGTTTTGATATTTTAAATGTAGCAGAAGTAGTATTATATAGTGATTTGATTAACCCAAATCGTTATCCAACGCATATCTTATAATACTAGCATTATTCTTAAGGTTTAATTTTTTAATGATCCTAGCTCTATATGTACTCACTGTATTGATGCTTAATCCTAAGTTCTCAGATATATCGGTTAAAGAATGTCCTTGGGCAATATTATGAAGCACCATGATTTCTCGATCTGATAATAACTCATGCTGATTATTAATTTGTTTAACACCTATTGAGTTAATCATTAGGTTAGAAATCGCAGGAGTTATATGTTTTTTACCTGATAGAATTGTTTTAACTGCTTTTAGTAATTCTTTTGCCTTACAATCTTTAGGCAAAAACCCTACAGCTCCTGCTTTCAATGCTCTTAATGCGTATTGATCTTCAGGCATTACACTCAATATCAGTACAGGCGATTTAATCTCCATAGCTTTTAACTGTTTCAAAAAGTCAATGCCATTGAGATTTGGCATTGCAATATCAGAAACTATTAAGTCCATTTCTATGTTTCTTAAAATTGACAGAGCTTCAATACCATTAGACGCCTCAAAGTAAATGGAGTCCTTAAATTCTTTTTTAAGAATTGAAAGAATTCCTTTTCGCAATATAGCATGATCGTCTATTACTAAAATTTTCATCGAAAAAATTTTATCACACTTTAAAATAATAAAAAAAATGGTGAAAACCAAAAAAAGACCACCCAAGATTTCCGCTTATAATCTATGGATGGCCTTCATGATAGCTTAAGTTATGAAGTAACTTAACACTTACATCTAAATAATCTGTTTTTCTTATTAATGCTATTAATTCAAAAATTACCTTTAGATGTATGCGGGATTAATACCACAAAATTAAGCATAACTGAAATTAAGTATTGTAGTCTAAAAAAACTTTGTTTTGTAGTAGTATTAACTACAATGTTAATTTGGTTTTAGACTTATATTTCAAGAAACCAACTAAAAAATTGATAAACAAGATAGTTTTGAATATTATTCTTAAAACTGTTATTGCTTAGTAATCCTTGGTGTATAAAAATTTAATTCAATGGATAA
Source organism: Winogradskyella sp. (assembly GCA_013003655.1). Classification (GTDB taxonomy): domain Bacteria; phylum Bacteroidota; class Bacteroidia; order Flavobacteriales; family Flavobacteriaceae; genus JABDIQ01. The sequence goes on from JABDIQ010000055.1 coordinate 7,777, forward strand.
GTAGTAACGTGGGTGTTTTAAAATACTATGTCTTGAGGTTTCACTCCAAACTTTCTTGTTTCTTCTTTAGTCAGTGTTATAAAGTTTTTAGCTTTTGGAAAATCTTCAGTTAATTTTAATAGCTCTTTTGGCAGTGGCGTAAGTGCTCTCTTAGTGAGGTCAATCCATGCACCCAACATTTCACAATAGGCTAAATTTTGTCCTTTGTGGTTATAAAAATTATGATCGAACTTAAAAAACATACCATCTTCACTAAGACCTGATATTTGAAGCGTTACTGTTACAGGAGTTCCTAAAAAGGCTTCTTTAAAATAATACATGTGCTCATAAAATACTACGGGACCAATGTTAAACGATCTTATATCTGGTAATGAAAATCCTTTTTCGGAAAAAAACGCCATTCTAGTATGGCTCATAAAATTGGTGTAAGCAGAGTTTGCCAAATGTCCGTTAGCATCTACATCGCTCCATCTTATTTCAAAATCCTTCTTATACATCATAATTACATTTAAGGCTGCAAAATTAGAAAACAAATCTAACTAACTTCAATATTGCTTTTGATTTATTGTCTTTATTACTCTTTCAATTTGATTACCTTTATGCCATTAAAAAACTCACCGATCCGTAATGATATTATCAATGACAGGTTATGGGAAAACTGTATTACAGCTCCCTTCAAAAAAAATATCTATAGAATTAAAGTCGCTAAACAGTAAAAATCTAGACTTAAATACTAGAATGCCATCTGCTTACCGTATTAAAGAATTAGAAATTAGAAAGCTCATAGCAAATCGCCTAGTAAGAGGCAAAATTGATTTTTCATTATATGTAGAGCTTACAGGGGAAGAAACGAGTTCTAAGATCAACCAATCTGTTGTAAAGGAATACATGAAACAGTTGCGACAAATTGCCACAGGTGAAGACACCCACCTTCTTAAAATGGCTATAGGTTTACCTGACGCTATTACAACAGAACGTGATGATGTTGATGAGGACGAGTGGGCTATGATAAAAGAAGAAATTGATACAACGCTTGACAAAATTTCTACGTATAGGGCTGATGAAGGCGCGATTCTAAAGGAGGATTTTTCAGCACGTGTTGATACCATTAAAAAATTATTAGATGAGGTTATTGCTATGGATCCAGAGCGTATAGATGGCGTACGAGCCAGGCTAGAAAAAGGTATAGCAGATATAAAAGAAAAAGTAGACGAAAACCGATTTGAACAGGAATTGGTCTATTATATTGAGAAGTTTGATATCACAGAGGAGAAGGTTCGACTAGAAAATCATTTAGATTATTTTTTAAAAGCGTTAAACTCTAAAGATTCTAACGGGAAAAAACTAGGCTTTATAGGTCAGGAAATGGGACGAGAAATTAATACCATTGGTTCTAAGTCTAATTATGCACCAATGCAAAAACTAGTTGTACAAATGAAAGACGAGTTAGAAAAGATAAAAGAACAATTATTAAACGTCCTTTAAGATTACTGTTTTGACAAAGATAAAAGCACCAAAAAAAGGAAAACTAATAGTATTTTCTGCACCTTCAGGCTCTGGCAAAACTACCATTGTTAGACATTTGCTCACTCAGCCCGAATTAAATTTAGAATTCTCCATTTCAGCAACCTCTAGAGAAAAACGAGGCGATGAAATTGAAGGGGAAGATTATTATTTCTTATCACTTAAATCGTTTAAGAATAAAATAAAAAATAACGAATTTTTAGAGTGGGAAGAGGTCTATAGAGATAATTTTTATGGCACCTTAAAAAGTGAAGTTGAGCGCATTTGGTCCTTAGGTAAAAATGTAATTTTTGATATTGACGTATCAGGAGGATTACGCATTAAACGCAAGTATCCTGAGGAAACCTTGGCTGTTTTTGTAAAGCCACCAAGTATTGATGAGCTTAAGATTCGTCTTAAAAAACGCAAGACAGAGAGCGAAGATAAAATTAATATGAGAATTGCAAAGGCATCTGCAGAGCTAGCAACAGCGCCTCTTTTTGATGAGATTGTAGTTAATGCTGATCTTGACGAAGCTTTAGAAGATGCCTATAAATTAGTTTCAGAATTCATCAAAGATTAGTTATGAAAATTGGCTTGTTTTTTGGCACTTTTAATCCAATTCATGTAGGGCATCTTACCATTGCCAACCACATTGCTGAGCACTCTGACTTAGACCAGGTATGGTTTGTTGTAACACCTATGAGTCCGTTTAAAAAAAATCAATCTATTTTAGATGATAATCAACGCTTAGAGATGGTTTACAGAGCAACCAAAGACTACACAAAGCTGCAACCATGCGATATAGAATTTGGAATGCCACAGCCCAATTACACGATTAATACCTTAACCTATTTAAAAGAAAAATATCCAGATCATAAATTTTCTTTACTAATGGGTGAAGACAATCTAAATACATTTCATAAATGGAAAAATTATGAATTAATATTAGAGCATTACAGTCTTTATGTTTATCCTAGAATTACCAAATCTGCCGCCAAAAGCAAATACAATGACAATCATAAGGTAAATTTTGTGGATGCGCCAATAATGGAAATTTCATCAACATTTATACGAAAAGAAATTAAAGCAGGTAGAAATATTAGACCAATGCTACCAGAACAAGTGTGGCTTTATTTAGACCAAATGCATTTTTATAAATAAAAAATAACAATTATAATAAATAAAAGTTTGAAACGTTTATTATATTTACAGTTATTAAGTTGATTATGACACTCTACGTTTGTATCGGTATAATTTTATTTGTTGCGTACAAGGCACAAGCCATTGTAAAGCGTAATAATTTAAATGCAAAGCAGCAGAGAAATGTACTTATTTCAGCTGTTTTAGTTACTCTTTTTCTTGTAACGAACATAACACTTCCATATCCTGAGTCTTTATATTGGTTTTTATTTATAGGAACCATCAGTACAACACTTATTTTGTCTAATAATGTTGTAAAAAAAGAGTATAACAGATTTAAAAATCTTCCTAGAAAAGATCTTGTACTAAATGTACTTTTCTACTGCTCACTAATAATACTCTTTAATCTTAATTACTAAAAGTGGTAAAAGGCATTTTTTAAATGCTCTATTGAGAAGTTTTTTTCTTGTTTTAGGATAGCTACAATATCAAACCGTACCTCAACATCTAAGCTATTTACAGTGACGTACTCATCAATTGCTTTAACTAGATTTTTTATTTGTTTTGGTTTTACAAAATCTTGTGGATTTCCAAAATCTGCGGTAGAACGTGTCTTAACTTCAACAATTGCCAAAACCTCATCAAGCTTAGCAATGACATCAACTTCAGCTTTATCAAACCTGTAATTTCGTTCTAGAATTTTATACCCATTTTCAACTAAGAAATCTACTGCAAGTTGTTCACCTTTTTTACCAAGTTCGTTATGAGAAGCCATCTATTAAATCTATAGGAGTATCCTAAAGCTTTACTATTTAAAGGTTAGTGTAGATTGTTTTTTACTTACTCTTAATTCCACAATATCACCCAATATCATAGCTCTATTATCCTTTTCATGACCTGCTGGCATATTAAAGGCAATAGGAAAGTCATACTTGGCCAATGCATCAATAATCAATTGTTCAATAGAACTTCCCCAGAGGGTGGTGTTTTTGCGTAGTTTACTCATATCACCAACAATTACGCCCTTGCAATTATCAAAATATCCAGCGCGTTTTAAGCTTTGCAACATTCTATCAATATGGTATTTGTATTCTCCAATCTCTTCAATAAATAAAATTTTTCCTGCGGTATTTATAGACGTTTTAGAACCCAACATGGTGTGTAACATCGTAAGATT
>JABDIQ010000060.1 GCA_013003655.1 Winogradskyella sp.
TAAGACTTTGTGGAGGAGATCTTGGTTTCACTTCTGCACTAACGTACGATTTTGAAGTCTTCTCAACAGCTCAAGATCGTTGGTTAGAAATCTCATCCGTATCAAATTTTGAAACCTTTCAAGCTAATAGATTAAAGCTTCGTTTTAAGAATAGTGATGGTAAAAACGAGTTGGTACACACACTTAACGGAAGTTCATTAGCCTTACCAAGAGTCCTTGCCGGCATCCTTGAAAATTACCAAACCAAGGATGGTATAAAAATACCCGAAGTATTAATTCCGTATACCGGCTTTGACATCATCAACTAACTATTATTTGTTAAATTTTTTTGCACTTTATCGATTTTTTATGCTTTTGTTCGTGTTTTTCTGAATTATTTTACCATCTTTAAGACACCAAATATCAACTGACCTACTTAATGAAAAATTTAAAACGTATAGCGATACTCGTTACATTAATTTTTGTAATTAGTAAAGTGTTTTTATAAAATATTTATTGGCATAAAATATTAAAAGAACCTAGACAGAATAATTGAATCATTTTATAATAAATGGTTAATAGCACACTTATTTTGTATGGTCAAAATGCTCAAGCGTTAGTTTGAGCATTTTTTTATCATAACCTTTACATTTTCTACAGTTAGCATTTCCTATATTTACATTAATCATGGAAAAGAGAATTCTTTACATTATATTTCTATTAGTCATTGGAACTAGTAATGCACTGAGTCAAAATCAGGAAGTTCTGGCAGATAACTATTACAAACGCGGTGAGTATCAAAAAGCGTTGATTATTTACAAGTCTATTTTTTCTGAAAAGCCCTATAATTTCAATTACCTCTATAAAATCATTGATACACATCAACAATTAGAACAATTTGAAGAGGCAAAGCAAGTTATTAATTCGTGGCTTAACAAAGTTAGAACACCTATGGTTGTTATAGAGCTTGGTTACAATTATCAACTACAAGATAGTTTAGATCTAGCAAAATCTTACTACAATGAAGTCATTGCCTATGTGGATGAAAAACCTAATTATATCTATAGCATTGCTCGAAAATTTGAAGAACATTCATTATTAAATGAAGCGATCGAAGTTTATAACAAAGGGAAGCTATTAGCTCCAGACAAAAACTTTAATCTACAATTGGCTCGTATTTATGGTGACCAAGGAAACATAGAGAAAATGTTCGATAATTATTTAGGTTATATCTCTTACAAACCTAACTTTCTAAATAATGCCAAACGATCCATGGCTGATTTTATTTCTGAAGATAATACTGCCGAAACCAATAAAATACTTAGGACACTATTATTAAAAAAAATACAAGCGCAACCAGATACCTACTGGTACGATTTACTCAGCTGGTTATATGTTCAGGAGCGTTCCTATGATAAGTCGTTTGTACAAGAAAAAGCACTGTACCGTCGCAATCCTGAAAGTTTAGATCGTATCATAGAGCTTGCACTAACAGCAATAAATGACAATGAAAATGAAGTAGCCACATCTATTCTTAACTATATTACTGAAACCACACAAGATCTTTCAACCTTTCTCATTGCCAAACAGTACTTATTAGATATTGAAACTAAAACATCAAAACCTAAAATCTACGATGCCATAGATAAATCGTATAACGCTTTGTTTGATACCTATGGAATAACTGAACTTACTTTAGAGCTTCAAATAGCCTATGCAAACTTTCTAGCGTTTTATCTAAATGACACCGAGAAAGCAAATCAATTTTTAAAACAGAGTTTAAATTTAGACGTCAATGCTTACCAAAAAGCGAAGGTTAAATTAAAACTAGCCGATATACTTGTATTGCAAGAGAAATTTAATGAAGCTTTAATTTTTTATTCACAAATACAAACCTCTTTAAAAAATAGCACCATTTCACAAGAAGCTAGATTTAAAGTGGCCAAAACGAGTTATTACAAAGGGGATTTTGATTGGGCCGAAACACAGCTCAAAATACTTAAGTCTTCAACCTCTCAACTCATTGCAAATGATGCCTTGGAGCTTAAACTACTTATTTCAGATAATAAGTACGAAGATAGTACACAAACTGCGTTGAGGTATTATGCTAAAGCCGATCTATTAGCCTTTCAAAATAAAAACTTGGAAGCCATAAAACTTTTAGATAAAATTTTAGAGGAACATAAAGGAGAAAGCATAGAGGATCAAGCACTGTTTAAACAAGCAAAATTATATGAATCACAGCAGCTTTACGCAGAGGCTGAAGCAAATTATAAATACATCATAGACAACTACAGAGATGATATCCTAGCAGACGATGCGTATTTTTATTTAGCTGAACTCTATGTCAACACATTAAACAGACCTGAGGAGGCTAAACCATTATACGAGAAGATTATTTTTGATTATCAGGACAGTATTTATTTTATTGACGCTAGGAAAAAGTTTAGAATGCTACGAGGCGATAACATCAATTGAAAAGTACACTTTTCGTTTATAGATTTTTCACTATGATTATATATAATGTTACAGTAAATGTTGAAAAAAGCATTAACGATCAATGGTTACTATGGATTAAGGAACACATTAATAAAGTTTTAGCTACTCGTAAATTTGTAGAAGCCAAACTATCTAAAGTCCTAGTGGAGGATGATTTAGGAAGCAGCACGTATTCCATTCAGTATAAAGCAAGATCAAGAGACGAGCTAGACGACTATTACAAAAATTATGCGCAAGCACTCAGGCAAGAAAGTATTGCTAAATTTGCGGATAAAGCCGTAGCATTTAGAACAGAGTTAGAAATCATTGATGAATTTTTTGCAACGAAATAAAACATCCTTAACTATCATTTAACCGTATTTTTTTTGAACAAATCATATCAAGTCAAAGCAAAAAAGCATTTAGGACAGCATTTTCTTAAAGACGAAACTATTGCGCAAAAAATAGCGGATACGTTGAGCTTTCAGGACTATAAAAAAGTACTGGAAATAGGACCAGGCATGGGTGTACTTACCAAATATTTATTAAAAAAAGATATTAAAACCTATGTTATTGAGATTGATAGTGAATCTGTAGCCTATTTAAAATCTCATTATTTAAACCTTGCGGATTCTATCATAGAAAAAGATATACTTAAGTACAATCTCAACGAAATTTTTGATGATGAGCCATTTGCCATAATTGGAAATTTCCCTTATAACATTTCCTCTCAAATTCTGTTTAAAACTTTAGAGTACAGAGAACAAATTCCAGAGTTTTCAGGAATGTTCCAGAAAGAAGTAGCGCAACGCGTATGCTCAGCCGAAGGCAATAAAGTTTATGGTATCTTATCTGTATTAGTACAAGCCTTTTATAATGCTGAGTATTTATTTACAGTACCACCGTCAGTTTTTAATCCACCACCTAAGGTAGATTCCGGTGTGTTGCGTTTAACCAGAAAAGAGAATTTTAATTTACCTTGTGATGAATCCTTATTTTTTAAAGTCGTAAAAACTGCCTTTCAACAACGCCGTAAAACACTACGTAATAGTTTAAAAACATTCAATTTATCGGATAAGTTAAAAGCAAATACTATATTTGGGCAACGGCCAGAACAATTAAGCGTACAGGCGTTTATTGAGTTGACTCAGCTCCTTCAAAACGATACTATTTCGCAATAACATAAGCCGTCTAGGATTACCTAAGTTCAAAACAACAATCGTTTAAAATTAATAACAGTGGAAGACACTCAAGAGAACATACAATTTCAGTTAACAAATGAGCTAATTGAAAAAGTAGAATCTTTAGTTGTCAGTAATAACAATAAAGAATTGAAATTACTGCTCAATGAGTTTCACCACGCTGATATTGCCGAAATTTTAGATGAACTTGATTTTGAAGATGCCCTATACCTCATAAAATTACTAGACTCTGAAACGACCTCTGATGTTCTCATGGAGTTGAGTGAAGACAACAGAGAGAAAGTCCTCAAAAACTTATCTGCTAAAGAAATTGCTGAAGAAATTGAGGAATTAGATACAGATGATGCTGCAGACATTATATCAGAACTACCCGAAAACAGACAAGATGAGGTTATCTCTAACATTGAAGATGACGAGCATAGAGAAGAGATAAGAGAACTCCTTGAGTATAATGAAGATTCTGCTGGTGGTTTAATGGCTAAGGAATTAGTAAAGGTCTACGAAACCTGGACGGTTGCAGGCTGTCTAAGACGCATAAGAGCACAAGCTAAAGAAGTTACCCGTGTGCATTCTATCTATGTTGTAAATAAGGAAGAAAAGTTAATTGGTAGGCTTTCTCTAAAAGATTTAATTGTTGCAAAAAATGAACAAAAAATTGCAGATATCGCCAAAGAGAATGTCGATTATGTAAATGTAAACGATGATGCTGAAGATGTTGCAAAGGTGATGGCTAAATACGATTTAGAAGCAATTCCTGTTGTTGATAATAATCAAGCCTTAGTAGGAAGAATTACCATTGATGATATTGTAGATGTATTAAAGGAAGAAGCCGAAAAAGACTATCAATTAGCAGCAGGTATTACAGGTGATGTTGAAGCTGATGATAGTATTATTGAACTTACTAGGGCACGTTTACCTTGGTTGTTTCTAGGATTGGTTGGTGGTGTAGGTGCATTTATTATCATGGAAGGCTTTCAAAAAGCTTTTGATACCTATAAAGTCCTATTCTTTTTTACACCACTAATTGCGGCAATGGCAGGTAACGTTGGTGTACAGTCTAGTGCTATTATTGTGCAAGGTTTAGCAAATGATGATGTTAAAGGCAGTGTAAACAATCGTTTAATAAAAGAAATGTTATTAGCTGCATTAAATGGTCTAATCCTAGCCATCTTTCTTTTATTATTTGTTTGGGCTTGGGAACAAGACTTTAGAACATCTCTGGCTATTTCAGTGTCTTTGGTTGCGGTAATTATTGTTGCAGGTTTAATTGGCACATTTATTCCTCTGTTTCTAGACAAAAGAGGTATCGATCCTGCCATTGCAACAGGACCTTTCATTACAACTAGTAATGATATATTAGGGATTTTACTCTATTTCTGGATAGCGAAATTAATACTAGGAATATAAACTAACCGCGTTGTTATGAAAAGTATCAACATCAAAGAAAAACTCAGTAAATTCAGTAAAAATTGGCATCCTCATCTAATTGCAACTGTTGATGATATGCAAGTTATTTTGGCCAAGTTAAAAGGTGAATTTGTTTGGCACAGCCATGATAATGAAGACGAATTATTTCAAGTCATTAAAGGTACGCTATACATGCAATTTAGAGATAAGACGGTTACGATTAATGAAGGTGAATTTATTGTTGTCCCTAAGGGTGTAGAACATAATCCAATGACAAAAAATGATGAAGAAGTACACGTACTACTATTTGAAAAACTTCAAACAGCACATACAGGAAATGTCACTCACGAGCGTACACAAACATCCTATCCTAAAATTTAGTGATGAAGATTCTACATTTAGACCATAATCATCCACTGCTAATAGAAGAACTCAATCAGTTAGGGCATCAAAATGATGAGGATTATACGTCTTTAAAATCTGAAGTTGAATCGAAAATTGCCGACTATCACGGTATTATTTTAAGAAGTCGTTTTTCAATAGACTCCAATTTTTTGAAAAAGGCTACTCAATTAAAATTCATTGGTAGAGTTGGGGCAGGATTAGAGAATATTGATGAGCAAGCCGCTCACGATCAAGGTGTTTTGTTAATCTCTGCACCCGAGGGAAATAGAAATGCGGTCGGTGAACATACACTTGGCATGTTGCTGTCGCTTTTAAACAAACTAAACAAAGCAGACAAAGAAGTAAAACAAGGCAAATGGCTGCGCGAAGCAAATAGAGGCGTTGAGCTTGATGGTAAAACTGTTGGTCTCATAGGTTATGGAAATATGGGGAAAGCCTTTGCTAAAACCTTAAGAGGATTTGATGTTGAAGTCTTATGCTATGACATTAAACCCAATGTAGGTGATGCCAACTGCAAGCAAGTAACTTTAGAAGAACTACAAGCAAAAGCGGATATCTTATGTTTACATACACCTCAAACACCCTTAACCACTAATATGGTTAACAGTACTTTCATCAATAAGTTTAAAAAATCATTTTGGCTCATAAATACATCACGAGGAAAAAGCGTTGCCACTGAAGATTTGGTGCATGCTTTAGAATCTGGCAAAATATTAGGTGCTGGACTTGATGTTTTAGAGTATGAAAAGTCCTCCTTTGAAAACTTGTTTAAACCAGATGACACTAAATTTAGATGGATGCGTAAAAACAAAAAATTGAATATGCCAGAAGCTTTTCAATATTTAATTAATGCAGACAATGTTATACTATCACCTCATGTAGCAGGCTGGACGGTTGAAAGCCACATAAAACTTGCTCAAACTATTGTAGACAAGATTAAGCAGAAATTTCACTAACTTTATAGTTAGCTAATTTAATCAAAATGCAATATAAGGCTTCAACGCCTGCGGATTACATCTCACAGATTCCTGAAGATCGTAAGGCAACATTAAAAAAACTTCGAGAAACTATAAATCAAAACCTGCCCAAAGGATTTGAAGAAGGTATTCAATACGGAATGATAGGTTACTATGTGCCACATTCAAAATATCCAGATGGCTATCATTGTAATCCTAAAGAACCTTTACCATTTATGTCTATTGCTTCGCAAAAAAACTTTGTGGCCTTATATCATAGTGGATTATATGCTAACAAGACATTATACAACTGGTTTGTAAGTGAATACCCAAAACATGCTAAAACAAAATTAGACATGGGAAAAAGTTGTGTGAGATTTAAAAAGATGGAAGATATTCCTTATGAACTTGTAGGTGAACTTTGTCAAAAAATTACTGCCGATGAGTACATTGAAATTTACGAAACAGCTATAAAAAACAGGAAATGAAAAATCGCGTTACAGGAATAGGAGGTCTCTTTTTTAAATCTAAAGATCCCAAGGCCTCAAAGGAATGGTATAAAAAACATTTAGGATTTAATACTGATGATTATGGCTGCACCTTTTGGTGGAAGGATAAGCAAGGAAACGACTGCAGTACACAATGGAGCCCTTTTGCCGAAGACACAAAGTACTATGACCCTTCTAAAAAAGATTTTATGTTTAATTATAGAGTAGAAAATCTTG
>JABDIQ010000066.1 GCA_013003655.1 Winogradskyella sp.
CGCCGACCGTTCTTGGTTCATGCTAAAGTACCGTTGTTAAATCATCATACTTCTGGTGTCCGTATGGAATGGTATAGAGACGATTTGGAAGAAGCACGATCAAGAGATCCATATCCTGTAATTAAACTACAGTTGTTAGATAATGGCTTTTCAACGAAAGAAATTCAAGATATTGAGGCAAGCGCAAAGTCAACTGTACAATTAGATTTTGAAAAAGCGTTAAAAGCTGAAGACCCTTCTCCAGAAGATCTTTTTACCCACGATTTTGTACCAACACCAATAACGGAAGAAGTAGGCGTTAGAGAGCCTAAAGGCGCAAATAAAGTGGTAATGGTAGATTGTGCCTTATTTGCAGTAGAAGAGTTAATGAAGCAACATAAGGAATGTCTACTCTATGGTCAAGATGTAGGAGGTCGATTAGGTGGTGTATTTAGAGAAGCAGCTACGTTGGCTCAGAAATTTGGAGATGACAGAGTGTTCAATACACCAATTCAGGAAGCGTTTATTGTAGGCTCTACAGTAGGTATGAGTGCAGTAGGATTAAAACCAATTGTTGAGGTGCAATTTGCGGACTACATTTGGCCAGGATTAAATCAATTATTTACAGAAGTAAGCAGAAGTTGTTACCTGTCTAATGGTAAATGGCCAGTAAGCATGGTTTTACGAGTGCCAATAGGAGCATATGGTAGTGGTGGTCCTTATCATTCCTCTTCAGTGGAGAGTGTGGTCACCAATATAAGAGGAATAAAAATAGCGTACCCAAGTAATGGAGCTGACCTTAAGGGGCTCATGAAAGCTGCATATTACGACCCTAATCCGGTAGTAATTCTAGAGCATAAGGGCTTGTATTGGTCAAAAGTTCCTGGTACACTAACAGCAACATCTGTTGAGCCGAGTGAAGACTATATTCTTCCGTTAGGAAAAGCGTGGGTGCTTCAAGAAATATGGAAGCAAGAAAATGTTGAAACCTTAACTGTTGTTACTTACGGCATGGGTGTACATTGGGCTTATAACGCTTCAGGAGAGCTAGACATGAGAGATCAAATAGAAATTATTGATCTTAGGTCGCTTTACCCGTTAGACGAAGACACCATTATGAAGTCAGTTAAAAAGACTGGTAAGTGTCTAGTGGTTACAGAAGAACCTTCTAATAATAGTTTTGCGAGGGCTTTAGCAGGAAAAATTCAGGAAGAGTGTTTTAAATATTTAGATGCACCAGTAATGACAATTGGTAGTGAAAACATGCCCGCTATACCATTGAACTCAACATTAGAACAAACGATGATACCATCGACAGAAAAAGTGAAAGAGAAAATAAAAGAACTTTTAAACTACTAAATAAAAAAGCCTATCATTTTGATAGGCTTTGTTCTTAAAAAGATTTAAAGGTATATACTTATATAACTTTTACATTTACTGCGTTTAATCCTTTTTTTCCTTCTGCTAAATCGAATTCAACATTATCACCTTCTCTTACTTCATCAATTAAGCCAGAAATGTGTACAAAATGCTCTTTGTTGTTTCCTTCTTCGATTATGAATCCAAAACCTTTAGAGTCATTAAAAAATTTTACTGTACCAGTACTCATATTAAAATTGTATTAAATTAGCCGCGAAAGTAGACTAAATTATTGGTATTCAATATTTTTAAGACACTTATTTTTAAAAATAATTTTGTCAATTTTATAAAAAATTAAACTTCACTGTCTAAAAGATCAGTAACCACGTAGTACCTAGGGTCATCAATGTCTGTTTCTATTACTTTTTGAAATCCTGGATTTGCTTTGAGCAAGAGTGCTTTACAATCTGGGCTTAGGTGCTTTAATTTTATGTTTTTGCCTAAAGCAATGTACTTATCGGCTAAATTCTCAAGGGCTTCAATACCAGAATGATCATTTACCTGAGATTCAATAAAATCTATTTCAACATTATCAGGATCGTTCTTCACGTCAAACTTTGAATTAAAATTTTGAACAGAACCGAAGAACAAGGGTCCCCAAATCTCATAGACCTTAGTGCCATCTTCCTTAACACTTTTACGCGCGCGGATCATGGTTGCATTTTTCCAAGCAAACACTAGTGCAGACATAATAACACCAACAATGACAGCAATGGCGAGATCTTGCCAAACCGTTATAGCAGAAACAGCAATTAAAACAATAGCATCTGCTAGTGGAATTTTATGTAAAATTCTAAAACTACTCCAAGCAAATGTACCAATGACCACCATAAACATTACACCTACCAATGCCGCTATTGGAATTTGCTCAATAAGTGAAGAGCCAAACAATACAAAACAGAGTAGAGCTATAGCAGCAACGACTCCAGATAGGCGGCCACGCCCACCAGAATTTACATTAATAATAGATTGACCAATCATGGCACAACCACCCATGCCACCAAATAAGCCATTCAGGATATTAGCACCGCCTTGGGCAACACATTCACGATTACCACTTCCCCGCGTTTCTGTTAGCTCATCAACAAGTGTAAGCGTCATCAACGACTCAATTAATCCAACGGCCGCGAGAATAAATGCTGTAGAGAAGATTAAACTCCAATGACCTTTTAAAGTATCAAAAAAACCAAATATTTGTTGTTGAAACGTAGGTAATCCACCTTTAAGCCCTTGTCCACCGCCTTCGGCAATAAAAG
>JABDIQ010000203.1 GCA_013003655.1 Winogradskyella sp.
CCAGATTTTATAGCACTAGAGCATTTAGATTTAAGCAAAGTAAAGTTAATGTGGGTAAACTACCCACACATGCCAACAGGGACACAAGGCACACACAAATTCTATGACGATGTTATTGCGTTCGGAAAAAGACATAATATATTAATCGTCAACGATAATCCATACAGTTTTGTATTAAACGATAAACCACGAAGCATCCTGTCTTATCGCAATGCTAAGGATGTGTGTTTAGAGCTGAATTCATTGAGTAAAACCTTTAATATGGCAGGATGGCGAGTAGGGATGGTAGCTGGCCACGAGTCCTATATTCAAAGCATTTTAAAAGTGAAAAGCAATATGGACTCAGGTATGTTTTATGCCGTGCAAAAAGGCGCAATAGTTGCTTTAGACTGCTCTGAAATGTGGTATCTAAGCCTTAATACGGTTTATAGACAACGGAGAGAATTAATTTGGCAATTGGCAGAAGGTCTCAATTGTACTTACGATGAGGATACTACAGGAATGTTTGTTTGGGCAAAATTACCTGAACATATGAAGTCTGAAGAGTTCACGGATTTAGTACTAAAAGAGCATTCTATTTTTATAGCACCAGGTACAGTATTTGGAAGCAATGGAGAAGGCTATGTAAGATTTTCGCTCTGCGCAACAGAAGATGATATTAACGAAGCAATTGCACGCGTAAAATGAGTTTTAAAAATATACATTTCGTAGGTGTAGGATTAATAGGTGGCAGTTTTGCGTTAGATATTAGAGGCATTCATCCTAAGGCTAAAATTTATGGTATTGATTCTAATGATGATCATCTTCAAAAAGCAAAAGACCTTGGTATTATAGATGAGAGCTCAAGTTTAGACCAAGTGCACCAATCAGATCTTGTTATAATAGCAATTCCAGTTGATGCCACACTTAAGGTATTGCCTGCTGTGTTAGATAATATTTCAGATCATACGTTAGTCATTGATGCGGCTTCAACCAAAGAAGACATTTGCCTAGAAGTGATTAATCATAAAAGACGCAGAAATTATCTTGCTGCGCATCCTATTGCAGGAACCGAGTATTCTGGTCCTTCAGCGGCATTAAAAGGATTATATAAGAACAAAACTAACATCATTTGTGAAGTGGAAGAAACCGCATTTAAACTCCAGGAGAAGGCCTTAAAGTTGTTCTCAGATTTAGGAATGCGCATTCGATATATGAAACCTAAAGCACACGACAAACATATTGCTTACGTTTCGCATTTATCTCATATCAGTTCATTTATGCTAGGAAAAACGGTCATTGAGAAAGAAAAGAACGAAAGAGACATATTTGATATGGCTGGTAGTGGATTTGAAAGTACAGTGCGTTTAGCCAAAAGTTCGCCAGACATGTGGACTCCTATATTTAAGCAAAACAAAACAAACGTTATTGAAATTTTAGATGATTACATAAAGAACTTGGTGCACTTTAAAGAATTAATGCAAAACGAAGATTTTAATGCGGTATATAAAGAAATGGAAGATACCAACCGCATAAGAGCAATTCTTGAAGGAATGACTCAAATAGAAATAGACAAAGAATTATAAAAATACTATGGAAAATAAAAAGGAATTAAGAACCTGGTTAGACAATTTTAACCTAAATCACCCACTAGTAATAGCTGGGCCTTGTAGTGCTGAGACCGAAGAACAGGTACTTACGATTGCACATCAATTAAAAGAAACGGATACCAATGTGTTTAGAGCAGGTATCTGGAAACCTAGAACACGACCTGGAAATTTTGAAGGTGTTGGTGCTTTGGGGCTTAAATGGTTGCAAAAAGCAAAGGAAGAGACAGGTTTGTTGATGACAACAGAGGTTGCCAATGCCAATCATGTTGATCTTGCTATGAAACATGATATAGATATCTTATGGATTGGGGCACGAACAACTGTGAGTCCGTTTATAGTACAAGAAATTGCTGAAGCCTTAAGAGGAACTGATAAACCTGTTCTTATAAAAAATCCGGTTAACCCAGATTTATCACTTTGGTTGGGGGCAGTAGAGCGCATGTACACTTCAGACATTAAAAATTTAGGTGTTATACACAGAGGGTTTTCCACCTATGAAAAAACACGTTACCGCAATAATCCAGAATGGCAAATAGCCATAGACTTGCAAAATAGATTTCCAGATTTGCCACTTATTTTAGATCCATCGCACATTGCAGGACGTAGAGATATTATTTTTGATCTATGCCAAACAGCCTTAGATTTAAATTACGATGGCTTAATGGTAGAAACGCATCACGATCCAGACAATGCATGGAGCGACGCTGCACAGCAAATAACACCATCAACGCTTGATAAGTACACTGAGGATTTACGGATTAGAACCGAAGAAAGTAAATCAACGGTCTTTAAAAATAAGATCAATACACTGAGAACTCAAATAGATGTTATTGATCATCAGCTTATAGATATTTTAGGTAAACGAATGACCGTTGCAAATGAAATAGGTAAACTTAAAAAAGAGCATAATGTTGCCGTATTGCAGACTAAACGTTGGAATGAGATCCTTGGTAAAATGATTCTTCAAGGTGAAGAAAAGAATTTAAGTGAAGAGTTTATTTTAAGAGTATTCAAAGCTATACATCAAGAATCAATAAATCATCAAGAAGAAATTATTAATCATTAAAAAAACCCGCAGCTGCGGGTTTTTTTATTCAAACTTAAAGGTTATTTCTTTTTAGTATAAGCTAGTCGTCTCGAAGCTTTTCGCATTAATATATTTACAAGATCTTCGGTATTACTTCCTACACTGCCTCTAACTTGTTTATTGTAATTCCATAATAAAACGCCATCTTCTGCATTGTGTACACTCATATTCATTGTAGCTGCGTTAGTACTTCCAAAAAATCCAAACAAAGCTCCTAAAACTATAGATGCACCTTCAGACATGGGTTTATTAGTTTCGAATTCACCGGAAATAACAGCATCTACATCTAAAATAGTGGCTAACTCCTGTGGTGTATAATCAGTAATGTTATCATAAGAAATTTCATTTCTATTGAGTAGAGCCGTTGTTACTTTAGGATCTTGTACTTCAATATTTTGAAGATTTCCTCTTTTTTTACGTTTTAGAAACCAAGAATACATAGCAGACTGTATACCCTCGCCCTCTGCTTTTTCAAGACGTTGTAATTGTTCACCAGTCATGTCTTTCATTTGTTTAGGTCTAAGTTTAACCTGGGTTTTAAAAGGCACTACGGCAATACTTTTGTGAGATTTAGCAATCTCATCAAATTCTGGGTTTTCATAAAGATTGGTTTGTGCAGTGGCAAATAAATTAGCTGTAATTAAAATTAGAATAGCTAAGGATTTTTTCATAAGAATAATTGATTTAATAGTTTTTTTGTTGAAGCGAATATAGTTTATTTCTCAAACTAAAATGTTGTTACTTTGTAATTCAGAACACGATGATATAATGACAGGAACCGTTTATAAATCTACAGGCAGTTGGTATACCGTTAAAACGGCTAATGGAAAAATTTATGAGTGTAGAATTAAAGGTAAATTTAGACTTAAGGGTATAAAAAGCACAAATCCTATAGCGGTAGGTGACATCGTAAAATTTGAAGTAGAAACTAATAATGATTTGGAAACGGGTGTCATTAACAGAATAGAAGAGCGTAAAAATTATATAGTTCGTAAATCTGTTAACCTATCTAAACAAACACACATAATAGCATCTAACATAGATCAGGTATTTTTATTGATAACCATTAATAATCCAATGACCTTACCTGCTTTTATTGATCGGTTTTTGGTGACTGCAGAGGCCTATTCTATTAAGACTATTTTATTGTTTAATAAAATGGATGTCTACGATGACGAATCCATGTTAGAGGCAAAATATATGGCAAGTATTTATAGAAAAATTGGATATGAGTGTATTGGTATTTCTGCAAAGACCGGAAAAAATATTGAAAAAGTTAAAGAGTTGATGAAAGCTAAGGTGAGCATGTTTGCTGGACATTCTGGTGTGGGCAAATCTACATTGATAAATACTATTGAACCTACACTTAACTTAAAGACCAAAGAAATTTCAACCCAACATATGCAAGGTCAACATACTACCACGTTTGCAGAGATGTTTGATCTCAGCTTTGATGCTAAGATTATCGATACACCAGGTATTAAAGGGTTTGGAGTGGTGGATATGGACAAAGAAGAAGTAGGTGACTATTTTCCTGAATTTTTTGAACTAAAAAAGGATTGTAAATTTAATAATTGTCTGCATTTAAAAGAGCCTAAATGTGCGGTTAAGAAGGCGCTTGAAAATGATGAAGTATCCTATTCTCGCTATCGAAGCTATCTGCAAATTTTGGAAGGTGAAGATGAAAATTACCGAACTGATAATTGGGA
>JABDIQ010000081.1 GCA_013003655.1 Winogradskyella sp.
GCGGTGCATAAGGCAATATCTGATTTAAAATAGGGACTAAGTGTTATGACACCTACTTTCTTATTCAAATGTTTAGATAGTTCTTTTTCTAAAGATTTGGTTAATATCAATTTTGTTTTTGGAGAATAGTGTTTATCTAGCATTCCAGGCGCCACTATTTTGGTGCTTTTAGTCTTTCTTATATAAGAAACTTCACCAATGACGGATTCTATGCGGTTAATAGAAATACCACCTTTTCTGTAGATAACTGCAGTTTCGCCATCAAAGCCAACAATCGTTGACTCTAGACCAACTTCACATGGTCCACCATCTAATACTGCTTTTATTTTTCCTTTAAAATACTGATAAACGTGCTCAGCTGAGGTTGGACTAATACCAGTAAACGGATTGGCACTAGGTGCCGCAATGGGAGCTTTTAGGCCTTTTAAAAGTTCAATAGTTAAAGGATGGTTGGGCATTCGTACTGCAATAGTAGGTTTACCTGCTGTAATAAGATCACTAACTTGAGGCCCTTTTTTAAATAATAAGGTTAAGGGCCCAGGCCAAAATACTTCGGCTAACTGAAGGGCAATTTCAGGAATGTCTACAGCCAAGTTATTGAGTTGATCAATATGATGTATATGAACAATCAAAGGATTGTAATGTGGTCTAGATTTTAATCTAAAAATTTGTTCTACCGCCGCGTCACTATTAATGCAAGCAGCTAAACCATACACAGTTTCTGTAGGTATAGCCACGACTTCATTATTGTTAAGCAATGCTTGGCAGTATAAAATATCTTTAGTAATGTCCGTATTCATGAAATAACTTTAGCATATAATTAGTTACAAAGATATTATTGAAATAAAGATTTTAGATCAAATCGTGTAGTTTTATTCGCATTAAATGATGCAATAGTTTTAACTTTGAATCTCCCAAATGAATTAGCATGTTAGAAAATTTTTGGTTTAATGTTCAATACGGGATCAACCATGTGCTAGATATAAATGGTTACGATCACTTACTATTTTTAATGGTACTTGCTGTTCCCTACTTGTTTAAGGATTGGAAACGCGTCTTGATACTTGTGTCCCTGTTTACTTTAGGACACACACTATCTTTAATTTTAGGCAGCTTTAAGGTTGTTAAAATTAATTCGGCTTTGGTAGAATTTCTTATTCCGCTGACCTTTTTTATTGTAGCAATTTACAATGTTTTTACGGCAGGTAAATTTGAAAAAAGTTCAAACAAAATGAGTCTTCTTTTGTTGTCGACATTATTTTTCGGCATAGTACATGGTTTGGGGTTTGCGAGAGAATTCATCATGTTTGCTGGTAAAGCTGACGACAGATGGCTATTGTTACTAGAATTTGCTCTAGGTATTGAAATTGCTCAAATAATAATTGTATTCATTGTATTGTTTTTAGGTTTTATAGGCCAAACAGTTTTTAGATTTTCAAAACGCGATTGGATAATGGTTGTTTCTGCTTTAGTGGCTGGCATGGTTAGCCCCATGCTACTAGGAAACGAATACCTAGCTTAGCCAAAAAGTTTGGTAAAACTTTAACTGTGGTGTCGTTGGTTATAAAATATGAAGCCATTATATTCGTTCTAGAAGAGTTTTACAGAGGAATCATCGTTAACAAATGACACAGAAAAAACAATTACGCTATGACAAGGCTTATCTAAGAATTGCACAAGAATGGGGAAAATTATCCCATTGTAAGCGACGACAAGTAGGTGCGTTAATTGTTAAAGACAGAATGATAATTTCAGATGGCTATAATGGCACACCAACAGGGTTTGAAAATTATTGCGAAGATGATGAAGGTTACACCAAATGGTATGTCTTACATGCAGAGGCTAATGCTATTCTAAAAGTGGCATCTTCAACACAATCTTGTAAAGGTGCTACCTTGTATATTACACTTTCGCCTTGCAAAGAATGTAGCAAGTTGATCCATCAAGCAGGTATTGTTAGAGTTGTATATTCTATAGCTTATAAAGATGATTCAGGTTTGCAATTTTTAAAAAAAGCCGGTATAAAGTTAGAACATATTGAAGTAGTAAATGACTAATGAGTATTCATAAAAAATACATACCAATTCTTCTAGGAACTGCAATTGCGGCAGGTGTTTTCATAGGTGGCAAGCTAAATTATACAGATACTTCAGATAGACTTTTTACTACTAATAGTAAAAAGGACAAGCTGAACAGACTTATAGACTACATAGACTATGAGTATGTAGATGAGGTAAATACAGATAGCATAGTAGATGTAACGGTCAACGGAATACTAGATAATTTAGATCCACACTCTACGTACATTCCAAAAAAAGATTTAAAACGAATCACTGAGAATATGAAAGGTGATTTTATTGGTATAGGGATTAATTTCTATTCCTATAGAGATACCATAGCGGTTGTAAAACCAACAGAAGGTGGCCCAAGTGAGCGCGCAGGAATAAAACGTGGCGATAGAATATTAAAAGCCAATGATGAGCGTATCTATGGTAGAGATATCACCAACGATTCTATTGTAGACAAACTCAAAGGAGAGAAAAATACGAGAGTTAAACTTACGGTTTACAGAAAAGAAGAAGATAAAATTCTAGATTTCATCATAAAGCGTTCAGTCATACCAATAAAAAGTGTTGATGCAGCTTACATGCTTACATCAGAGCTCGGTTATATAAAAATTAACCGCTTTGCTGAAAGTACGTTTAAGGAATTTAAAAGCGCACTGACGAAATTACAAAAGCAAGGTGCTAAAAAGTTAGCTTTAGATTTAAGAGATAATCCTGGAGGTTTTTTGGGTATTGCAGAGCAGATTGTTGACGAGTTTTTAGAAGATGATAAACTCATTTTATTTACTAAGAATAAGAAAGGTAAGATTGAAAAGACGTACGCAACCAGGCGAGGTGATTTTGAAGATGGCGAAGTTTATATACTGCTTAATGAAAATTCAGCTTCAGCAAGTGAAGTCGTAGCAGGTGCTTTGCAGGACAATGATAAAGGCACAATTGTAGGCCGTAGATCTTACGGTAAAGGATTGGTACAACGCGAAATGGCTTTAGGAGATGGTAGTGCAGTAAGGTTAACCGTTTCAAGATATTATACACCAACAGGGCGATCTATACAACGGCCATACAATAGCGGTAACAACAATTCTTATTTTAATGACTACTACAAACGCATAAGAACGGGTGAACTTACCAATTCAGAAATGATAGAAGTAGACGATTCATTAAGATTTGAAACACCTAAAGGAAAGATTGTTTATGGAGGAGGAGGCATTATTCCAGATGTTTTTGTGCCAGTAGATACGGCGTTTGAAAATGAAACGATCAATTATTTAAGGCGAAGAGGGCACTTTGGTTTTTTTGTTTTTGAACAATTAGATAAAGATAGAGCGCTTTATGAGGACTTCACGAAACAAGATTTTATTGACAATTTTAAAGTAAGTGATGAGCTTTCTCAAAGATTTGAAGATTTTGTCAATGAAAAAGAACGAACGAACATTACGTTTGTTGCTTATGATCCTGAAATTAGACGATTAATTAAAGCAACTATGGCGCGTCAACTCTTTGATGATAATGCCTTTGAAGAAGTTATTAATGAGGAAGATGTAATGATAGAGGAAGTTATCCTTCTAAGTCAAGAGTACCAGGACTTCTAACTCATACTTTATCATGAATCTTGGTGTGTTCGCCATCATTCCACGCCGTTAAAATATCCGTTGCAACATGGGCGCCACTACCACAGGCCATAGCATATTGACTTCGCCAACCGGCTAAAGTACCAGCTACATATAGGTTTTTTTCAATAAGGTGATCAAAATTACGCAACCAAATTCTATCCTTTTTTTGAGCAGCTCTAGGATGTGGCTCTATATAGTGTTCTAATCCTTTAATGGTAAACAAATTGGTATATCCAACAGCAATGACGACAGTATTAGCCTTGTATTGAGTCTTATTGGTTGTTACCAAAAAAATATCCTGCTGTTTCGCAAGGCTCAGTACCTTTTCTTTCTCAATTATATTGACATGAGGATATAGCGTTTGTAGTTGACCCTTTCCAGAATCTAATATTTCAGCACCAAGAGTTCCTGGAGAAAGCCCTAAAACATTATTAAATAAGGCACTCTGTAAGTGAGATGCCTTTTGATGACAGATAAGCCCTATGGTTTTATCAGTGGCATAGGGTTTAGACTTTGCAGATCCAAGAATTAATGCACAAGATAAACCGGCAGCTCCTCCACCAATAATTAGAACGTCAAATGTCATTTGCGTCTCTTTTGAAGTAATTCAATCTTTTTTGATAATCTTAAAATCTGAAGCAAGACAATAGCACATAACGACGCTAAGATGGTCAACACTGCAGTAAAACTTTCTCCAGTAAACAATGCTTCAAAATTTAATTTTGTGGCATTAAAAATTAGAAGCGCAATCGCCAATACGGTTAATATTAAAATGGTAGCTCTCATAGAATTTTTATACTAACAGCGCTTTAATGTTGTGAGCAAACAATTTAACAGCAATGGCAAGCAAGATTACTCCGAATATTTTTCTAATAATATTGATGCCATTTTTACCAATAAAATGCTCAATACGCGCTGATGTTTTTAACACTACAAAGATAACAATTACGTTACAAATTACAGCTACAATGATGTTTTCAAGTTTAAATTCGGCACGTAACGACAATAAGGTAGTTAAGCTGCCAGGTCCTGCAATTAACGGAAATGCTAAAGGGAAAATAGAAGCGGTTATTGGAGACTCATGATCATCTTTATACAATGTAATACCCAATATCATTTCAATAGCAATAAAAAATATTACAAAAGCACCAGCCACAGCAAATGAATTAACATCTATACCAATGAGTTTTAAGATGCTTTCCCCAAGAAAGAGAAATAAGATCATTATCACCGCAGCATATACAGTAGCCTTTTCACTTTGTATATGTCCAACTTTTTTACGTAAATCAATAATAATAGGAATGTTACCCACAATATCTATCACTGCAAATAGCACCATAAATGCGGTTAGTATTTCTTTAAAATCAAACTCCATAAACACCGTTTTAAAATTTGCCGCAAAGGTCTAATTTTAATACGGATTTTCACTATTAAATAAATGTAAACTTTCTCTATTTTTGAAAAATGTTTCAGTTAGGTAAAACTTTAGTCTCAGAAGAGATCATAGAAAATGATTTTGTCTGTAATCTAGCGTCTTGTAAAGGCGCTTGTTGTGTTGATGGTGATGCTGGCGCACCCTTGGAAAAAGAGGAAACATCCATTTTAGAGTCCAATTATAATAAAGTAAAACCATTGTTACGAGATGAAGGAATCGCAGCAATTGAAAAGCAAGGGACTTTCATAACCACACCAAATGGAGATTATGAAACTCCGCTTATTGATGGTAACGAATGTGCCTATGTCATTTTTGATGGTGCAACAGCTCTTTGTGGTATAGAACAAGCCTATAATCAAGGCTTGATCGCTTGGAAAAAACCTATTTCATGTCATTTATATCCTGTACGAGTAAAAGATTTCACAGAATTTTCAGCCGTTAATTATCACCGCTGGGAAATTTGTGATGATGCCTGTTCACTTGGCAAAGAATTGCAGGTGCCTATTTATAAATTTGTAAAAGAAGCATTGATTCGGAAGTTTGGAGCAGACTGGTACACCAGTTTGGAAGAAGTTGCAAAAAAATTAAAAAAATAAGGCCGATCAAATGCGTTCGTAATCGCATAACTTAATTTTATTTCTTATAAAAAAGTTTAAGCATTTTTTCTTTTCAACAAGCTATTAGCATTAAGTGTAAACATCACTAGTAAGGCATTTTTTAACCCTTATTTTCTTACAAATTATACATTTTGAAAATGCATTTAAAATGCTGATAAACAAGTCTTTAAGTAATAATTTAGATTTAAATTAAAATTGTGGTGTAATTCTCATTTGTTAAAAACTTGTTGACAATGTTATTGAGAACCTCTTTCATTATCCTATTGATTTTTGAATCTTTGTTAGTCCCGAATCGAAGTAAATTTTTCGTCTAATTCTCACTAAAAAAAACATTACAAAATGTCGCAAACTATTGAACCCATTTTACAAGAAAACAAGGACCGATTCGTTATTTTTCCTATCCAACATCACGATATTTGGCAATGGTATAAAAAATCTGAAGCTAGTTTTTGGACTGCAGAAGAAATTGACCTTCACCAAGATCTAACAGACTGGACTAACAAATTAAACGACGATGAGCGTTACTTTATCAAACATATCTTAGCATTTTTTGCGGCGAGCGACGGTATTGTGAACGAGAATCTAGCAGAGAATTTTGTAAATGAGGTACAATACAGTGAAGCTAAATTTTTCTACGGCTTTCAGATTATGATGGAGAATATTCATAGTGAGACGTATTCTTTATTAATAGACACTTACGTTAAGGACGAAACAGAAAAAGATAAATTATTCAATGCTCTTGAAAACTTCCCTGCGATTAAGAAAAAAGCAGACTGGGCACTAAAATGGATAGAATCACCAAGCTTTGCAGAGCGCTTAATAGCATTTGCTGCTGTTGAAGGAATCTTCTTCTCTGGTGCCTTTTGTTCTATATTTTGGTTAAAGAAAAGAGGATTGATGCCAGGTTTAACCTTCTCAAACGAGCTTATCTCAAGAGACGAAGGTGTACACTGTGATTTTGCTGTGCACTTGCATAACAAACACCTTGTAAACAAAGTGCCAAAAGAGCGTATTAGAGAAATTCTAATAGATGCATTAGATATAGAACGCGAATTCATTACAGAATCTTTGCCAGTAAGTCTTATTGGTATGAATGCCAAACTAATGTCTCAATATCTAGAATTTGTAACAGATAGATTGTTGACAGAATTAGAATGTGAAAAAGAATACTATACCGCCAATCCATTTGACTTTATGGATATGATCTCCTTACAAGGAAAAACTAATTTCTTTGAAAAACGAGTATCAGAATATCAGAAGGCAGGTGTATTAAATAAAGAAGAAGAAAAGGACAAGTTTAAGTTCGACGCTGACTTCTAGAAGTAAACAACAAACAATTAATCCATAATAAAACGTGTTCTGCCCTCTGGTGAAAACCATGAGCACGTTTATTTTCAATCAACTTATTTTCTGACTGGTGTATCAGAGAAACTAAAAACCTAATTAAAGATGTATGTAGTAAAAAGAGATGGCCACAAAGAGCCGATGATGTTCGACAAGATCACAGCAAGAGTACGTAAACTCTGCTACGGTCTCAATGAACTTGTAGATCCTGTTAAAGTCGCAATGCGTGTTATTGAAGGACTTTACGATGGTGTAACAACCAGTGAACTAGACAATTTAGCCGCAGAAATAGCAGCTACAATGACCACAGCTCACCCTGATTATGCAAAGTTAGCAGCCCGAATATCTGTATCTAATCTACATAAGAACACTAAAAAATCCTTTAGTGAGGTTATGACAGACCTCTATACATACGTCAACCCTCGTACCAACAAAAAAGCACCACTTTTAGCCGATGATGTTTACAAGATCATCATGGATAATAAAGAAAAATTAGATTCTACCATTATCTATAATCGCGATTTTGGATACGATTATTTCGGATTTAAAACTTTAGAACGCTCCTACTTATTAAAATTAAATGGCAAAATTGCCGAGCGTCCTCAGCATATGTTAATGCGTGTATCGGTAGGTATCCATATGAATGACTTGGATGCTGCAATTGAGACTTACGAGTTAATGTCTAAGAAATACTTTACGCATGCTACACCTACGTTATTTAATGCTGGGACACCAAAACCACAAATGTCTTCTTGCTTTCTATTAACAATGAAAGATGATAGTATTGACGGTATTTACGATACTCTTAAACAAACTGCTAAGATCTCCCAATCTGCAGGAGGTATAGGATTATCTATTCATAATATCCGAGCTACAGGAAGCTACATCGCAGGCACTAATGGTACAAGCAACGGTATAGTACCTATGTTGCAGGTATTTAATGACACTGCTAGATATGTAGATCAAGGTGGCGGTAAACGTAAAGGTAGTTTTGCCATTTATTTAGAAACATGGCATGCTGATATTTTTGATTTCTTGGATTTAAAAAAGAATCACGGAAAAGAAGAAATGCGCGCTCGCGATCTGTTTTATGCCATGTGGATCTCAGATCTCTTTATGAAACGTGTTCAAGAAGATGGACACTGGACACTGATGTGCCCTAACGAATGCCCAGGATTAGCCGATACACATAGTGAGGAATTTGAAGCACTATACACTAAATATGAAGCAGCAGGTAAAGGTCGTAAAACCATAAAGGCAAGAGAGCTGTGGGAGAAGATATTAGAATCTCAGATAGAGACTGGCACGCCGTATATGCTTTATAAAGATGCGGCTAACCGTAAGTCTAATCAAAAGAATCTTGGAACCATAAAATCGTCAAATTTATGTACTGAGATCTTAGAATATACGTCGCCTGATGAAATTGCTGTATGTAATTTAGCATCTATTGCGCTTCCTATGTTTATTAAGAATGGCGAATTTGATCATAAAGAGTTATTCCGAATTACTAAACGAGTTACAAAAAACCTTAACAAGGTTATAGACAGAAACTATTACCCAATTAAAGAGGCTAAAAACTCAAACTTTAGACATAGACCAATAGGTCTAGGTGTGCAAGGGCTAGCCGATACATTTATAAAATTACGATTGCCATTTACATCAGATGAAGCCAAACAATTAAATCAGGATATTTTTGAAACCCTCTATTATGCCGCAGTAACCGCATCAATGGAAGAAGCTAAAGATGATGGACCGTACAAGACGTATAAAGGATCACCAATTAGTAAAGGGGAGTTTCAACACAATCTTTGGGGCGTAAAGGACGAAGAATTAAGCGGCCGATGGGATTGGGAGAAATTGAGAAAAGATGTTAAAAAGCACGGTGTTAGAAATTCATTATTAGTAGCACCAATGCCAACAGCCAGTACCTCACAAATTCTTGGTAATAACGAATGTTTTGAGCCATATACCTCTAATATATACACAAGACGTGTGTTGTCTGGTGAGTTTATCATTGTTAACCAGCATTTATTAAAGGACCTTGTGGAGCTTGGACTGTGGAATGATGGATTAAAGCAAGATATAATGAGAGCCAATGGTTCTATTCAAGACATAGATATAATTCCGCAAGACATCAAAGAGTTGTACAAAACGGTTTGGGAATTGAGTATGAAAGATATTATAGACATGTCTCGCCAACGTGGTTATTTTATAGATCAATCACAGTCGCTCAACTTATTTATGGAAGGCGCTACGATGGCAAAATTAACATCGATGCACTTCTATGCGTGGAAGAGTGGTTTAAAAACCGGAATGTATTATCTAAGAACCAAGAGTGCTGTAGATGCCATTAAATTTACTTTAGACAAGAAAGTTGTTGAAGAACCAGCAGCTGAGGCGGTGGAAGTTGCGGCTGAAGCAGTAGTGATAAAACAGAAAGAAAAAGCGGCCAAGACAGCTGCTAAATTTGTTCAGGAAACAACAGAGGTAGAACCAATGAGTCCTGAAGAAATGAAAGCGTTAATTGCACAGGCTAAAGAAGCTGAAGGTGATGATTGTTTGATGTGCGGTTCTTAATTATTAGTTTAAGTGTTGTTAAAAAACCACCTCAATTGCGAGGTGGTTTTTTTATTTTAATAACGTATCTGTCCCAAGATACTTATCGTCTTTATTGTAGTACCAGGCTCTAATTTTTGGCATTTTAATGTTCGAAATTTCTTCGCTTCCCGTAAGTAATATGTATTCGCCGCTATCAGATATTAGATTGCCACGATCATCAGTTTTAAAGAACTGATACACCTGCATTTCGTAAGATTTAGGATCAAAATAAAAATACCAAACATCACTCCCAACAGCTTCAGTATACGTTACTTTTAGTACCAAGTAAGTTTTATCCTTAAACACACGCTTTTCTACAGGGTAGTTAATGTCGGTGCCAGGATCTTCCAATTTCATAGGCAAACCGTACAAATAGGTGTAATAGTTCTTATACATCTCAGCGCGTTCACAAGACATATTTTTAGATTTAGCCATGGCACTATCTAAGACTACACTGTTATAAGTCATAGAGCATTTATCCTTGTAGACTTCATAAACTGTGGTTACAGTATCTCTGGTTGCTTCTACTTTAAAATATTGAGCAGGAAGATTTATTGAGATATTACTAGTGCGTTTAGAGGCATTAGGTGTAGTCATCTCCACTGTAAATGCATTATTGAATGTTTTCCAGTTGCCGTTGGGATCATGAAAATCAATAGCTTTTTGCAATACAGCCTCGCTAGAAATAGATTGACTGTAAAGTGTTGTTTGACCAAATGCAATTAAAAAAAAGAGGGTATATCTCATCATAATATTAAGTTCTTAGTCCTCTAAATTACGCGATTTTAGAATAATTAAAAATAATCTTAATTTGTAGGCAAGCTAACGCGAAATGCAATACGGACTTTACGACATTCTCCAACTGTTAGGAGCTTTAGGATTATTCCTGTTTGGAATGAAAGTGATGAGCGATGCACTTTTAAAACTGGCAGGTAATAAAATGCGCTCTATATTGGCTAGGATGACCTCCAATAGAATCTTTGGAATTTCAACCGGGTTTTTAATAACTTCTGTCATTCAGTCCTCTTCAGCAACAACACTTATGGTAGTAAGCTTTAGTAATGCTTCGTTGCTAACCTTAACAGAAGCTATAAGTGTTATTATGGGTGCTAATATTGGCACAACCATAACTGCTTGGTTAATTACTATTTTAGGATTTAAAGTGAGCATGAGTGCTATAGCATTACCCTTGGTTGGATTTGGATTTACCTTCACCTTTACCAAAAAGGAAAACCTTAAGGACATAGGTGAATTTATTATTGGTTTTGCTGTGTTATTTATTGGTATTCAATTTTTGAAGGATGCCATGCCAAATATAAACGAGAACCCTGAAATACTTCAGTTTTTAAAACAATATACAAATCTTGGATTTTGGTCTGTGCTGTTGTTTTTAATGATTGGTACAATACTCACTGTGGTGATACAATCATCAAGTGCAACAATGGCACTTACCTTGATTATGACTGCTGAAGGCTGGATACCTTTTGAGCTTGCTGCTGCAATGGTATTAGGAGAAAATATAGGAACTACAATAACCGCAAATTTGGCTGCTATTGTAGCCAATTATCATGCTAAACGAACGGCGAGGGCGCATCTAATATTCAATCTTTTGGGCGTACTTTGGGTTTTAATAGTGTTCTATCCATTTCTTAAGTTAGTGAGTTTATTGGCCGAATATTTTGGTTCTGAGTCGCCTTATGTCAGTGCTGCAGCTATCCCAGTTGCTATTTCACTGTTTCACACAACATTTAACATTCTTAATACATTTTTGTTGGTATGGTTTGTTAAACCAATTGCAAAATTGGTTGAAAAAATTGTACCTGAAGTTAGTCTTCCTGAAAAACAAATTGACGAGCCTAAATTCTTAACAAAGCAATCTCTAAAATATCCCGAGACTGCGTTTTCTGCAATACGGAAGGAATCTAAATATCTTTTTGAAAATGCTATTTTTTTAATATTGGCACACGCTTTAAGTATTCATAGAGAGGATATAATATCAAATCAAAAATTGAAGAAAGTTATAAAGGCGTCTAAAACAGATTTTCAGATAAATGTTAGAGCGTTGTACGAGAGCAAAGTAAAAACCATTTATGGTGAGATTATAAAAGCGGCCACTATTGTTGAAAGTCAGTTGGATCTTAATGAAACCCAAATTAAGGAAATAACAGAATTAAAAATTGCAAATAGAAAAATGGTTGAGATTATTCGTGATGTAAAAGAATTAAGTAAAAACGTAAAGGAATATCTCAATTCTGATAATGAGTACATTCAAAAGGAGTACGATCAGTTTAGAAAGAAAGTTGCTAAGGTGTTGCGCATGATTTATCTATTTCGCACTGAAGAAAAAAATAAATCATACTTCAAAAAATTATTAAATATCAAAGAAGAAGCCAAACATAATATTCATAAAAGCAATGTGCAAATAGACAATCTTATCCGTAAAAACCGTATTACTGTAGACATGGGCTCCTCGCTTGTTAACGATAATGACAACGTCAATGATATGATAAAGAAGCTCATTGCTGTTGCAGAATTGCTCTATGGCAATAAAGATTCACTTCTACAAACCACTGATGACGATTAAAATAAAAAATTGCCAATTACATGAGTAATAAGACTAAGAATTTAAAAGAAGTAGCTCGGGTGTTTTTTAAGCTTGGTTGTTTTGCCTTTGGTGGACCTGCGGTGCATATTGCTATGATGGAAGATGAAATCATTGAAAAACGAAAGTGGATGAGCAGAGATTATTTTCTAGATCTTATAGGTACTACCAATTTAATACCAGGTCCAAATTCTACTGAAATGACTATGCATTGTGGTTATGAACGAGCAGGAAAAATAGGTCTTTTTGTGGCAGGAATATCCTTTATATTTCCGGCTACGATCATTACAGCCTTATTAGCTTACTTGTATGTTGAATATGGCCAACTTCCAGAAATAGAGCCCTTTATATATGGTATAAAACCAGCAGTTTTAGCAATCATCGCAGGTGCAATTTTAAAGCTAGGTAAAAAGGCACTGAAAAATGTAGAGTTGATTGTTATTGGTGTTGTGGTTTTAACAGCAAGTTTGTTAGGAGTCAATGAAGTATTAGCATTATTAGTGGCTGGCGTCTTAGGGATGTTTTATTTCTATATAAAATCCAAGTTGAAATCGACTATTAATTCTGTCGCTCCGATTTTTTTGTTTTTGGGATTGAAGACAACTGTCGCAAAAATCTCCGCCTTGAAACTGTTTTTGATTTTTCTTAAAGTTGGCGCCATTTTATATGGTAGTGGTTATGTGTTGTTTGCATACTTAGATGCAGAATTAGTAACTCGCGGATTGTTAACCAGAGCAGAACTTATTGATGCCATTGCAATTGGTCAGTTTACGCCAGGACCTGTCCTATCCACTTCGACATTTATAGGTTATCAATTATCTGGTTTTCCTGGAGCAATAGCGGCTACAACAGGTATATTTTTACCTTCGTTTTTGTTTGTGTTACTCTTAAATCCATTTATTCCTAGAATGCGAAAATCAACTATACTTCGCTATTTTTTGGACTCTGTAAATGTGGCAGCGGTCGCAGTTATGCTCGCTGTTTTGCTGATTATGGCGAAAGAGACATTAATTGAATGGCAAAGTATTTTAATCGCGCTGATTGCAGTAATTCTAACCTTTAAAACTAAAGTAAGTTCTATTTGGACAATCGTTATCGGAGCAGTTTTAGGTTTTTTACTTCTAAGTGTTTTATAACTAAAAAAGCCTTCATAAAGTGATGAAGGCTTTTTATTCACGTAGGATCTTAAATCCTAAGACTTTTGATTATCTGTGTCAGATTTAGCTTCATCTCCAATAGTGGCAGGTTGTACCGTTCTATCAAAGGAGTTATAGTATTCATCTAATAAATTCATAGTAGCATTAATTAGATCTTTACTTTCTAATAGTAAACTAATATAGAGTGTAGTGTTTTTGGGACTAGACTCTTCTGTTCTAGTACGTTCTACTTGTTTTTGAATCTTCTCTTTTACAAGATCTAATACAGCTTTCTTTTCATTAAGGATACTCCCAATTTTTTCAAAGGATTCAGTTTTAAATGTTGTTTCAGTTTCTTGAAATAAGACTTCCAGCTTATCATCTAATTCTTTTAGTTCCTTGATCTGACTAAGCTTCAATTTCTTATGATTGTTATTGATATGCTTATAGCTTACTTTTGAGATATATTCTAAAGACTGAGACATATCTTGTGAGTACCCTAAAATATTAATATAAAAGTTACTCGCTTCAAGGCTCGATTCATCTAAATTCTTTATAAAATAGAATATATTGTCTCTTAGGTCATCAATTTCAGCGGTCAGTTTTACAACTTGTTTCTTACTCTTCTTAAGTAAAGAAATGTCTTGTTTCGCCAGTCCAACTATTGAGTTAGAGTAAATCCTATTAGTTCGTTTTACAACGTTAGCAATGTTTTTTGCACTTTCTTGTATAACACCTTGAAGTGAGCTACTTTCAGCTTTTTTAAGACTATCTTCTTCAATTATTTTATTAGAACTTTTCTTGTGAGAAGCGTAGTTTCTGTACAACAAGATCACAGTTAGTAACAATAATATTGGAATCATCACTGTAGGATTCCAATTTATTAAGAATACCACAATACCTGCAGCGATAAATGCACCAATTGCTGTACCAAACCAGCCCGCAATTACGTTTAATACACCTGCAACTCTGTAAACGGCACTCTCTCTTCCCCAAGCTCTATCTGCTAAAGATGTACCCATTGCCACCATAAAAGTAACATAGGTAGTTGATAGTGGTAATTTCATTGACGTTGCAATTGCAATCAAGACGCCGGCAACCATTAAGTTTACAGAGGCTCTGATTAAATCAAACGCGGGTGCTTCAAGACTTTGGTCTTTAGTCATGACCACATAAGGTTTTGTGAAGCTCTTAGAGATTTTTTGCGAAATAGAGTCTGGTACTATGACTCCAAAATAATTAGATAGCTGAGTTGAGCCTTTTACCAATGCTCTAGAGATTTGATTAGGCTCAAACTTTTCGTGAGTATCTCCCTGACGAGATAAGCTAATTTCTGTTTCAGCAACCGTTTTTGCCTTTTTAGATAGCCATAATGTAACGACCATGATTGCTCCAGATATAAATAGTAATAGAGGTTCGGCTGGCACTTTTTTATCTAAAACAGCCATAGACATATTTACATCCATACCACCATTAACCCAAGCTTCGTAAGAGTGGTAGGCCGCCATTGGTACACCGATAAAGTTTACAAGATCATTACCTGAAAAGGCTAAAGCCAAACCAAAAGTACCTACAGCAATAACTACGAGCAAAACGGTTTTTTTGGTAATTTTTTCAAAAATTACAGAAAATAACGTCCAAAAAACAAAACTTCCACCAATGATATAAACCTCATTACCTTCAACAAAACTTTTAAGGTTGCTGTAATATGGTGTGCCTTTCAATCCTTTCAAGAAGATAAAATAAGTGATTGCCGTAAGTGCAATACCACCAAATATAGCTCCAAAACTCTTAATCTTCTTTTCGTAATTAAAAGTAAAAATAAGTCGGGAAACCCACTGTACCACTGCACCCACGGTAAAGGCAATACCTACTGACAAGAGTATGCCAAGGATTATTTCAAGCGCCTTTTCGTTATTAATATAACTTGTTAAATCAGATATACTCTGCTCTTCAATATTACTAATTTTTATAAGGGACATAACAACACCTGCACCTAGTAAATTAAAGACAATAGAAACAGTTGTAGATGTAGGTAATCCTAGTGTGTTGAAAAAGTCTAATAAAAGAATGTCTGTGATCATTACGGCCATGAAAATGAGCATGATCTCACCAAATTCAAATTGCGAAGGAACAAAAATACCTTTCCGTGCTACTTCCATCATACCACTTGAAAATACGGCGCCAATAAAAATACCTAGGCTAGCAGTAATCATTATTGTGCGTAATGAAATTGCTTTAGAACCAATAGCAGAGTTTAAAAAGTTAATGGCGTCATTGCTCACGCCAACCACAATATCAACAACAGCCAATACGGCTATTGCAATAAGCATGTATAAGTAAATATTATCCATCGTGTTAGTTTGTAATAAGTTTGCAAATATCATAACATTAAATGAAAATTAGGTTACTAAAATGTTATTTTTAAAAATGGAGGTCAAATCCAAGTCTGTACGTAATGTTTGCGTTATTGCCATCAATGCTGGTATAGCTTATATCACTTTGTACTTTTAGCTTATGGCCAACGATAAACTTATTGACACCTAAAGTATATTGATTACGTGGTAGTTGA
>JABDIQ010000089.1 GCA_013003655.1 Winogradskyella sp.
GTCTGTTGAATTATTATTTATTGTGGAAACACAAATTTACGAAAAGAATACTGATTTATAAAGGCAACTACAAGGCATTTCTTATTTCACTATTGATAAAATTAATGCGCTTTTTAACCCATAATTATAGCTATATTTAAGGTCATTAATCCTTTGTTATAATTAAATGAAAGTACAACCATACATCAAAATACACCTCCTAATTTTAGTGGTATTCTTTTTTACTTGGTCTAGTGCTCAGCAGGTAATCAATGTAGAATCATTGAGAAAGGTTACAGATTCGTCTAAATGGTCTGGATCAATAAGCCTAAATCTTTCGTTGGTGAAAAATACAACTTCAATCTTTGGCATTTCTAACGACTTTAATCTTCAGTATAATAATAAGAAGAGCCTATATTTATTGGTAAGTAATTTTAATCTTCAGCGCCTTTCCGGTAACGCCTTTATTAATAATGGAAGTCAGCATTTTAGATACAACCTCAAGGTATCAGAAATAATTAAGTTAGAAGCGTTTTTACAAGGACAATACGACGAAGTTTCAGATATTACGTTTAGAGGTTTAGTTGGATTTGGACCACGTTTCAAATTGAGCAAAAGTGATAATTACAGATTTTATTTGGGCACCTTGTGTATGTACGAATATGAAGAATCGAAAACCACTAATCAAAATATTTATTTACGAGATTTTCGAGGCAGTATGTATTTTTCGTTTAGTATGTATCCTACACCTGATATTGCTATTGTAGGGACTACCTATTATCAACCTCTTCTTGATACCTTGAAAGATTACCGAATTTCTAGTGAAGCATCGGTTAGTTTTAAGATCATCAAAAATTTGAGTTTCTTAACAACCTTTGTATATATGTACGATGCATTTCCAG
This sequence comes from Winogradskyella sp., assembly GCA_013003655.1. GTDB lineage: Bacteria > Bacteroidota > Bacteroidia > Flavobacteriales > Flavobacteriaceae > JABDIQ01. Next base: position 882 of record JABDIQ010000089.1, read on the forward strand.
TAATTAATATTCCTAAAACTCAATATCAACTTACCAATGGCATTGTATATACGTTTGATTAATTGACCTTAAACGCCTTTTCTTGTGGGAAATAAGCCGTATCACCCAGTTCTTCCTCAATACGTAATAGTTGATTATACTTAGCCATACGATCACTACGTGATGCAGAACCGGTTTTTATTTGTCCCGTATTTAATGCCACAGCAAGATCTGCAATAGTATTATCTTCTGTTTCACCAGATCTGTGAGACATAACACACGTATAACCAGCATTCTTCGCCATATTAACAGCAGCTATAGTTTCTGTTAAAGATCCTATTTGGTTAACTTTAATTAAAATAGAATTTCCAATATTATTTTCTATTCCTCTTGATAATCTTTCAACGTTAGTTACAAATAGATCGTCACCAACCAACTGAACTTTATCGCCTATTTTCTCAGTAAGATACTTCCAACCGTCCCAGTCGTTTTCATCCATTCCATCTTCAATGGAAATGATAGGATATTTTGAAGCGAGCTCAGCTAAATAGTCTGCCTGTTCTTTGCTAGTTCTTACTTTACCAGACTCACCTTCGAATTTTGAATAATCGTATTTACCATCCACATAAAATTCTGCTGCTGCACAATCTAGTGCAATCATTACATCACTACCTAGGGAATAGCCAGCGTTTTTTACGGCTTTACCAATGGTGTCTAACGCATCTTCGGTCCCGTCTAACGTTGGTGCAAAACCACCTTCGTCACCTACAGCAGTGCTTAATCCTCTATCATGTAGTACCTTTTTGAGGTGATGAAAAATCTCTGTACCCATTTGCATGGCATGAGTAAAATTCTTGGCCTTTACTGGCATGACCATAAATTCTTGAAATGCTATTGGTGCATCACTATGCGATCCTCCGTTGATAATATTCATCATTGGCACTGGCAGTGTGTTAGCACTTACGCCTCCGACGTATCTATATAATGGCATTCCTAACTCATTTGCTGCTGCCTTAGCAACAGCTAAGGACACTCCTAATATGGCATTTGCACCTAGTTTAGATTTGTTTGGTGTACCGTCTATTTCAATCATTAATTGGTCTATCATGTTTTGTTCAAACACAGATATTCCCAATAATTCTTGAGCAATTATAGAATTTACATTATCAACAGCTTTTAAAACGCCCTTACCCATATAAGTATCTCCACCATCACGAAGTTCTACCGCTTCATGCTCACCAGTAGATGCTCCAGAAGGTACAGCTGCTCTTCCCATAATTCCGTTTTCTGTAGTGACATCTACTTCAACAGTTGGATTTCCTCTTGAATCTAATATTTGTCTCGCGTGAATGTTGATTATAATACTCATTTGAATGTAAGTTTTTTATGATTTTAGAATATCAAATTTACAAAAATGTTGGGCCATTACTACAATGGCCCTTTATTATTATGGTTTAATCTTACGATAATGTTTTCGGAATGAATTATACTAAGAAAATCTACGATTCTATTGCAGTTTTGTTAGTATTAACTTTAATGTTTTCTATAAACTGATCAAAGAGATACATTGAATCGTGTGGTCCAGGACTTGCTTCAGGATGATATTGAACCGAAAAACAATTTTTATGTTTCACTTTTAGCCCTGCTACCGTGTCATCATTTAAGTGTACATGAGTGATTTCTAGGTCTGAATTTTGTTCTGTTTCTTCCCTATTAATGGCAAAACCATGATTCTGTGAGGTGATCTCACCTTTTCCTGAAATAAGATTCTTCACAGGATGATTTATTCCTCTATGTCCGTTGTGCATTTTATAAGTAGAAACTCCATTGGCTAGAGCAATTATTTGATGACCTAAACAAATCCCGAATAACGGCAGATCTCTTTTGATTATTTCTTTTGCTAATTGTTGAGCATCTTCTAACGGCTCTGGATCACCTGGACCGTTAGACAGAAAATAGCCGTCTGGATTAAAGCTTTCTAATTCTTCAAATTTCGTGTTGTATGGAAAAACTTTAATGTATGCGTCTCGTTTTGCAAGGTTTCTAAGGATATTTTTCTTAATTCCTAGATCTATTGCAGCTATTCTATATTTAGCAGATTCATTGCCAAAATAGTACGGATCTTTGGTTGATACCTTAGATGCTAACTCAAGACCATTCATAGAAGGCATATCGGCCAGTTGCTTCTTTAAGTTTTCTATATCATCAACCTTAGTTGAAATTACAGCATTCATTGCTCCATGGTCTCTGATATAGCTTACTAATGCCCGTGTATCTACATCGCATATGGCGAACAATTTATTCTTATCAAAAAACTCCTCTAAAGATGCATTAGCTGCTGGACGCGAATATTCGTAACTAAAATTTCTACAGATAAGGCCCGAAATTTTAATGGAATCAGATTCTACTTCGTCTTTAGCTGTACCATAATTGCCTATATGTGCATTTGTGGTTACCATTAATTGTCCAAAATAGGAGGGATCTGTAAAGATCTCTTGATAACCTGTTGTACCAGTATTAAAACAAACTTCACCAAAAGCCGTTCCTTCACGGCCTACAGATTTACCATAAAAAATAGTACCATCAGACAATAATACGAGTGCCTTTTTTTTCTGTTTATATTTCATTGCAAGTAATTTTTCTGTTTCACAAAAATCAAAAAAAAAAGGATAATCCTTAATGGATTATCCTTATAATTTATTAATGCTTATTAACATTTTATTCTTCTTCATTTGAAGCTTTTGTTTCAGTAGCTACAGGTGGTGTTTCAGTTTTCTTACTTCCACCTCTTCTACTTCTACGCGTTGTTTTCTTCTTAGGCTTATCTGCGTTGTAAATTTCGTTGTAATCTACAAGCTCTATCATTGCCATGTCTGCATTATCACCTAGTCTGTTTCCAAGTTTTATAATACGTGTGTATCCTCCTGGTCTATCACCTATTTTTGGTGCAACGTCTCTAAAGAGTTCAGTAACAGCTTGCTTTTGTCTTAACTTAGACATAACAATTCGTCTATTATGCGTTGTGTCTTCCTTAGATTTTGTAATCATTGGTTCTACAAACTGCTTTAGAGCTTTAGCTTTGGCTACGGTAGTATTAATACGCTTATGCTCAATAAGAGAGCATGCCATATTAGCTAACATTGCCTTTCTGTGTGCTGTTTTTCTTCCTAAGTGGTTGAATTTTTTTCCGTGTCTCATGACTTTCTTTATTAACCATCATCTTGCTACAACTCACTATTGAGGAGCAAAATATGATGTGTTAGTCTTTATCTAATTTATATTTACTTAAATCCATTCCGAAATTTAGACCTTTAACATTTACTAGTTCTTCTAGTTCAGTTAATGATTTTTTACCGAAATTTCTAAACTTCATTAAATCGTTTTTATTGAATGACACTAGGTCACCTAATGTATCTACTTCAGCTGCTTTTAAACAATTAAGTGCACGCACTGATAGATCCATGTCAACTAATTTTGTCTTAAGCAATTGTCTCATATGAAGTGATTCTTCATCGTAAGTTTCTGTTTGCGCTATTTCATCAGCTTCAAGCGTAATACGCTCATCAGAGAACAACATAAAGTGGTGTATTAAGATCTTTGCAGCTTCAGTCAATGCATTTTTAGGATGTATAGACCCATCTGTAATAATCTCAAATACTAATTTTTCGTAGTCCGTCTTTTGTTCAACACGAAAATTCTCAATGCTGTACTTAACGTTCTTTATTGGAGTATATATAGAATCCGTAAAAATGGTACCCATTGGTGCAGACGCTTTCTTATTTTCCTCTGCAGGCACATATCCTCTTCCTTTCTCTATAGTGATCTCCATGTTAATGTTAACTTTAGGATCAAGATTACAAATCACTAGATCTGTATTTAATACCTGAAAACCAGATATAAATTTTTGAAAATCTCCAGCGGTAATTTGTTCTTGCCCTGATATAGAAATAGTCACTGTTTCGTTATCTATTTCATCTATCTGGCGCTTAAAGTTAACTTGCTTTAAATTTAATACCATTTCTGTAACGTCTTCAACGACACCAGAAATTGTAGAAAATTCGTGATCTACACCTTCTATTCTAACCGATGTGATTGCAAATCCTTCTAAAGAAGATAATAAAACTCTTCTTAATGCATTTCCTACTGTTAAGCCGTATCCCGGTTCTAAAGGTCTAAATTCAAATTTACCTTCAAAATCGGTAGAATCGATCATGATTACTTTATCGGGCTTCTGAAAATTTAATATTGCCATATTGCGTTTTGTATCAGTTGTTAATTATTTAGAATATAATTCAACGATGAATTGTTCGTTGATTTGTTCAGGAATTTGAATTCTTGCTGGTACAGAAACAAATGTTCCTTCCATAGCACTCTCATTCCAAGTAATCCATTCGTACACATGGCTAGAATTTGCCAATGAGTTTTGAATAGCTTCTAATGATTTTGATTTTTCTCTTACTGCAACAACATCTCCAGGACTTACTTGATAAGATGGAATATTCACTTTTTCTCCATTTACAGTAATGTGTCTGTGAGATACTAGTTGCCTTGCTGCGTTTCTAGATGGTGCAATGCCCATTCTAAACACAACGTTATCTAGTCTAGATTCACAAAGTTGAAGTAATACTTCCCCAGTAATACCTTGAGCAGCTGTTGCTTTTTTAAACATGTTTCTGAACTGACGCTCTAATATACCGTACGTATATTTAGCTTTTTGCTTTTCCATAAGTTGGATAGCATATTCAGATTTTTTGCCACGTCTTCTATTGTTACCGTGCTGACCTGGAGGATAGTTTCTTTTTTCAAAAGCTTTATCATCTCCATAGATAGCCTCACCAAATTTTCGGGCTATTTTTGTTTTAGGACCAATATATCTTGCCATTTTTAATGTTTATTAGAACGTTATTACTGAATTAAGGTCTTAATCTTATCCTTCAATAATTTCTTTACGCTCTTGTTGATATTTATTAATTATACTCTTCTTCTTTTTGGAGGTCTACAGCCATTATGTGGTAATGGTGTAACATCAATGATCTCAGAAACTTCAATTCCTGCGTTGTGTATAGATCTTATAGCAGATTCTCTACCATTTCCAGGACCTTTCACATACACCTTTACCTTCTTTAAACCTGCTTCTTTTGCAACACCTGCAGCATCTTCAGCAGCTAGTTGAGCTGCATATGGTGTGTTCTTTTTAGAACCTCTGAAGCCCATTTTTCCTGCTGATGACCATGCAATTACATCGCCTTTTTTATTTGTAAGTGATATAATAATGTTGTTGAATGATGCTGCAATATGTGCCTCACCAACTGCATCAACAATTACCTTACGCTTTTTTGTACTTGACTTTGCCATATTTTTTAGTTTCTAGTTGTTAGCTTTTAGTTGTTAGAATCCTAAACCTTTCGATTTCGAACAGATTCATCTAACCACAAATTACTAATGACTAATGTCTGTTATTATTTAGTTACTTTTTTCTTGTTAGCAACTGTCTTACGTCTTCCTTTTCGTGTTCTTGAGTTGTTCTTAGTACGCTGTCCTCTTAATGGTAGTCCAGATCTGTGACGGATTCCTCTGTAACATCCAATGTCCATTAAGCGTTTAATACTTAATTGAACTTCTGAACGTAACTCACCCTCGATCTTAAATGTACCTACAGCGTCACGAATTCGACCAATTTCATCATCGGTCCAGTCTTCAACTTTTGTGCTTTCTTCTACCTTAGCTGTTGCTAAGATCTCTTTTGCTCTGCTTCTACCTATTCCATAGATATAAGTTAGCGATATAACACCTCTTTTTTGTTTTGGTATGTCTACACCTGCAATTCTTGCCATAACTACCCTTGTCTTTGTTTGAATCTAGGATTCTTTTTGTTAATTACGTAAAGTCTACCTTTTCTGCGTACTAATTTACAATCAGCACTTCTCTTTTTAACTGATGCTCTTACTTTCATCTGTTTTTAGTATCTATAAGTTATTCGAGCCTTCGTTAAATCGTAAGGACTCATTTCTAATTTTACTTTATCTCCTGGTAACAATTTTATGTAATGCATACGCATTTTACCAGAAATATGTGCGGTCACAATATGACCATTTTCTAATTCTACACGAAACATGGCATTTGATAATGCTTCGATTATTGTTCCGTCTTGCTCTATTGCTGCTTGCTTTGCCATAGTCTAATTATTATGCTACTGCTTTTCTGTTTTTACCAGTTTTCATCAAGCCATCATAGTGCTTGTTAAGCAAATATGAATTTACCTGCTGCATAGTGTCTATCGCAACACCCACCATAATTAACAATGATGTACCTCCAAAAAATAGAGCCCATCCTTGTTGTACATTCATTAACTTAACAATGAAAGCTGGGAACACAGCAATTAATGCCAAGAAAATTGAACCTGGTAAAGTGATTTGAGACATTATTCTGTCTAAATATTCCGAAGTTTCGGTACCTGGTCTTATTCCCGGAATAAATCCGCCACTTCGTTTAAGATCATCTGCCATTTTATTTGTTGGCACAGTGATAGCCGTATAGAAATATGTAAATATTATAATCAATACTGCAAATACTAAATTATACCAGAATCCGAAAATGTCTGAAAAGTTTGTTTGCATCCATTGACCTGCGTCTGTATCCTTTAAGAACGAAGACCCTCCAATTAAACTAGGCACAAACATAATAGCCTGAGCAAAGATTATTGGCATTACACCTGAAGCGTTTAACTTTAATGGTAAAAATTGTCTTGATCCAAATACATTCTTCTCATAACCTCCAGATTGTGTTCTTCTGGCATATTGCACGGCAATCTTTCTAACTGCCATTACTAAAAATACTGAAGCCAATATAATGACGAACCAAATTACCAATTCTATTAAAATCATCATAAATCCGCCGTTACCTGCACCTTCTGTTCTAGAAGCCGCATTAAGTAAAAACGACTGTGGTAATGTGGCAATAATACCTACCATAATTAATAAAGAGATACCATTACCAATTCCTTTATCTGTAATTTTTTCTCCCAACCACATTGCAAAAACACAACCAGTTACCAAAATTATTACTGATGAAAAATAGAATAATCCACCATTACCTAATAGAAATGCCTCAGATGGAATTCCTAAAGAAGGTAAACTTGCTAAATATCCTGGAGCCTGAACTAAACATATAGCAATTGTTAACCAGCGTGTGATTTGATTGATTTTCTTACGACCAGATTCTCCTTCTTTTTGGAGTTTCTGTAAGTAAGGTATAGCAATACCCATCAATTGCACCACAATAGATGCAGAGATATAAGGCATTATTCCTAAGGCAAATACCGAAGCATTAGCAAATGCTCCACCTGTAAATGCGTTAAGTAAACCTAATATTCCACTATCTGTACTGTTTGCTAAGCCTCCTAACATACTTGCATCAATACCAGGTAATACTACCTGAGCACCAAATCGATATACCAAGAGTAAACTTAAGGTTAGTAAAATTCTATCCTTAAGTTCTGTTATTTTCCAGACGTTTTTTAATGTTTCTATTAACTTCATTCTGTCAGTTCTTATAAAGTTACAGCTTCTCCTCCAGCAGCTTCTATTGCAGCTTTTGCCGTAGCGGTAAATTTATGTGCTGTTACTTTCAATTTAGTTTTAAGCTCGCCTCTTCCTAGTATTTTAACTAAGTCGTTTTTTCCAGCTAATCCTAATTGAACTAATGTATCAACATCTACTGTTGTTTTTATTTTTTTGTCGTCTACTAACTGTTGTAATGAATCTAGATTTACACCTTGATACTCAACTCTGTTAATATTATTAAACCCAAACTTTGGCACACGTCTTTGTAATGGCATTTGTCCACCTTCAAATCCAATTTTCTTTGAATATCCTGAACGAGACTTAGCACCTTTGTGTCCTCTTGTGGCAGTTCCTCCTTTACCAGTTCCCTGTCCACGACCAACGCGCTTACCTTGACTTTTTACTGAACCCTCTGCAGGTTTTAAATTACTTAAATCCATTATTTCTTAAGTATTATTTTGTTTCTTCTACAGAAACTAAATGTTCAACTTTTTTTACCATTCCTAAAACGCTTGGTGAAGCATCATGTTCTACCACTTGACCAATACGCTTTAATCCTAAAGATTCAAGTATTAACTTTTGTCTTTTAGTACGGTTTATAGCGCTTTTAATTTTCTTTACTTTAATCTTTGCCATCGTTTTAGTCAATTAACCGTTAAATACTTTTTCTAAAGAGATCCCTCGTTCTCTAGCTACAGTACCAGCATCACGTAATTGTAAAAGAGCATCAAATGTTGCTTTTACAACGTTATGAGGGTTTGATGACCCTTGAGATTTTGAAAG
>JABDIQ010000108.1 GCA_013003655.1 Winogradskyella sp.
TTTGAAAGCTCTATGCGTCAAAAAGATACGGATGTTAATTCTTACGAAGATGTCATTGCCTTAATCTCTGATCCTCTGGAAAAAAATTATATGATAGACCTTGTTTGTATGGCTTCATGGAGTGATAAGGTTATAGACCAGGCCGAGAAGGACTTTTTAAATAAAATTAAAAACGATCTATCGCTTAAGGATGAAGTTGTGGAACGTTCCGTTTCGGATATTAACAAGTTTTACGACGATCATAAAGAGGAAGTTGCATTTTTAAGTTCTAAAAATCTGGCACAAAGTTTTTATGACAACAGTAGTAAACTAGTATCTAAGCTTATTAATAGAAACAAAAAACGATTGATCAAAGAATTGTCTGAAAGTAAAGAAGCCATGCGATTACTAACTGAGTCAACACAACGCAACCTTACTGATGAAGAGCAAAAAAAGATTCAGAAACAACTTATTGATATCTTTAAATCAATTCCTAGTTTGGCCATTTTCATGTTGCCAGGTGGCGCTATTTTGTTGCCACTATTCGTTAAAATTATTCCAAAATTGTTACCATCAGCCTTTGATGAAAACCGAATTGATGAGGACTAGTTTAATTATTCTAACCACTGCTTAAAGTCCTTAACACGTTCTCTGGCGACAATAACTTCCTGTTCGTTGTATCTGTTTAATTTTATTTGCAGTCTGGAGTTGGTATAACTCACCATGTCCTTTATAGCATTAATATTAATGTAAAACTTACGATTGATTCTAAAGAATACATCGGGCTCTAGCTCATCAGCTAAGTTATCTAAGGTGGTATCTAACAAATAATTTCTACCCTCTTTTGTAAAGGCGTATGTGCCTTTGTTCTCGCTATAAAAACACTCTATATCGTCAATATTAATGAGTTTTAGATGTTGACCAACTTTTACCGAAAACCGTTTCTTGTAATCCCGTTCTAAAGGATTTACTAATAAGTTTTTAATGTCATTGAAATCTAATGTAACCGTTTGCTGCTGTGGTGTTCTTCCGTTGTACTTCTCAACTGCTTTTTTTAATTCAGCTTCGTCAATTGGCTTTAGCAAATAATCAATACTATTTAATTTAAATGCTTGTAGTGCATACTCATCATAAGCCGTAGTAAAAATAACTGCAGATCTTATATCGATGGTCTCAAAAATTTCAAAAGACAGACCATCACTTAATTGTATATCTAAAAAGATGAGGTCAGGATGTTGATTGTTTTGAAACCAGTCAATAGATTCCTCCACAGAATGCAGCATTGTATCTGCTTCAATATGTAATGCCTTAAGCATCCGTTGTAAGCGTCTTGCTGATGGCTTTTCGTCTTCAATGATTATTACATTCATAGCACTTAATCTTTATTCCCAGTATTTACGTTCTTTTTCCATATACTCATCGATCTTACGTTTCTCCCAGTTAGGCCCAAACATAAATCCTGGACCAAATACACCTAAAAAATGAAAGAACAACCCAATACCCCAAAAGAAGGCAGTGGCAAAAGTACCAAAGTGCCAAAATGTACTGCTATTAAAACCAATTAATAGTATTATTGCCAGGTTAACAACAATGTAAACGGCTAGGTGCCAGTAAAATCCAACGAGTGCTTCAACCCGTTTTTTTGCTCTTAAATAGGCGTCTTCTTTTTTGTAATCTAGCCTCTCTTTAGGCTCTTCATAAGGTTCTATATTATATTTTTCCATGATCTTATTTATTTTTATTTTTTAATTCTTCTTCCATGTATTGTTCAATTTTACGCTCTTCCCAATCTGCATTAAATAGAATTGGTAAGCCGTAAATGGACAGAGCATGCAGTAATATGGCTATGCCCCAAAGCAACCAGATTATAAATGTGCTGGTATCAAAGAAGGCTTCATTAAATGATTCGCCATTCTCCATGTTCCTATAAATTTTTATTGTCGATAAAACAGTGTTTACCACCACATAAACCACTAGATGTGTATAGAAATTTTTTAGTTTCTCTACCTTAGTTTTAGCTCTTAAGTATTTAAAATTAGGATCTTTAGTTTTCATAACTTCAATAGTTAATTCCAACGATTTTGTTCTTCTTCGCGCATAAATTCCTGGATCTTGCGCTTCTCCCATCCTTTACCAAATGCGTTGTCATTGACAAATAGTTTGTAAGCTTGCACGACATTGCTAAGTCCCCAAAATACTAACGGAAACCAAAACCATTGTATGGTAAATGGTGTGTATTTATACCATATGAAAATTAAAAATGGGATAACAAAGAAATACGAGATAACACTGTAGTAGAAGCCTTTTAATTCTTCTACGCGTTCTCTGGCTCTTACATAGCGGTCGTTGATACTGTCTTTTGATTCGTCGATTCTTCTCATGATTGATACTTGTTTAGTAAGCATTGGTAATGCTATTGCAAAACGTTTTGCTTCTTGATTGATGATTACTTTTTTATTGGTTAATAAATTATAACGTTGTTTAATATTTTCTAATCCTACACCACTACTCTTTTTTACGATTTGCTTAGGCTGCAAATTGTTCATTACAATAAGATGATCGTTATCTTCATAAATTTTAATTGTTAGTGGTTTGCTAGAAGTTACCATATTGTGTTTTACGGCATTTTCTAATAACAGCTGAAGCGAAAGTGGCACAACCTTACTCTCAGGATTTTGTGCCTTCTCAGGGATCTCAAAGATAATACTGTCTTCAAATCGCATCTTCAATAAGGACATGTATGTGCGCGCAAAATCTAATTCTTCATCTACAGTCACTAATTCTTTATTCTTTTGTTCTAAAACATAGCGATACACTTTAGATAAAGCTGTGGTAAACTTTTGAGCATTTTCAGGATTTTCTTCTATTAGACTAGTCAATACATTAAGACTATTGAATAAGAAATGTGGATCTAGCTGGTTTTTAAGTGCATCAAACTTGGCGCTAGCCGTGCCAGCAATGACCTTTTGTTCTTTAACCTTATTCTTTTGTAATTCCTTGTAATAATATAACGCGTGAAAGAACAACGAGATCACTAGTGTTATGAGTAAGGCTATGACATAAAATTGCGGTCGTTCTCCAGCTATGAAATTTGTAAAGGACTCGCCTTCTAAGACCATATTAGCAAATAATCTTACAATGAAAAAAGTAGCTAGAGTTATGATCACAGAACCCAGAAATCCGAGAATAAACCTAAACTTCTTATACTTATCCCAGACCACATGGTGATTGATATAATCAAAGAAATAGGAGTTAACAACGGTTAATGGAATGGCATAAAGCATGTCGTAACCTAATCCTACAAGAAACCTGTCATTAAACCTAATGACATTACCTGAAATGTAGTTAATTAAGAGTTCTACAGCTGCTATAATTAAGCCAATTATAAAACCTATACCTGCTGCCTTGATTATTTTTTGCATGTCTTATTCTTTACATTGTTCTAGAACTTGCTGAGCACGTTCCTTTCCCCAATTAGGACTAAAATCTGATTCTTTTTTAAATGTACTAAAAAGTTCTAACGAGGCTTCAATATCTTTACAGTATGGTGCTGGATCTTTCCCAAAATACCTAGCGCTTCCCATATCCCAATCCGCTTTACAAAATGCAGCCCTAGGGTTATTTGGTGCTATGGTCAAGGCCTTATTATAAAGTTCTGTGACTTTGCCAGAATATTTCATACCATAGGTCATACCATCAAATGCTATCCAATTGGTATATACCTGTGCTTGCATTATTAACAACTCTACATTGTCTTCGCTTTTTGAAAATGCGGTATTAAGATGCTCTTGCGCTTTCTCTAACTGACCGCTTAAAATGGTTTCATCTTTTTGATTCCAACTTTTAAGGCTATTCATTAGGACCACGTAATAATTTGGAAGCCATTCATTTGGTTCGGCATTACCTATACGCTCAAAGAGGTTTTCGGCTTCATCCCATTGGTCTGCTTCCCATAATTCAAATGCTTTTTGCATTCCTTTTTCATAATTGCCTTGTGC
>JABDIQ010000114.1 GCA_013003655.1 Winogradskyella sp.
TTTACGTGTTCTTTATTTGTTTTAAATTTTCTTTTATCTTCAATAATTCCCATATCATTTTATTTTTTTGTTCACTCTAAGATAATGATAATGAGGTAATTATACTGATAAATTCATCATAAATCTCACTGAGAATTTGTTAAAAATTGTCAAGATTTACTAAGAATGGATGCAATAAACGTTTTGATATCTTTTACGCCCACAGTTTTAAGGTGTTTTATAAACGCACTGCCTATTATAGCACCCTTAGCATGTTCGGTTGCAGTAGAAAACGTGTCGTAATTAGAAATGCCAAAACCGACTATCTGCGGATTTTGGAGCTTCATACTGGAGATACGTTTAAAATAATTGGTTTGTTCATTTCCAAAGCCTTGTTTAGCACCAGTTGTACTCGCAGAACTTACCATGTAAATAAAACCGTTTGATATAGAATCTATATATCTAATTCTTTCTTCTGAGGTTTGTGGTGTTATAAGGAAAACGTTAATAAGTCCATACGATTCAAAAATGGATTGATAGAATTCATGGTAAACGTCAACAGGTAAATCTGGTATGATAAGGCCATCAATACCAACTTCCTTACATTTTTTACAAAATGCTTCAACACCATATTGTAAAATAGGATTAAAATAGCCCATAATGATTAAGGGTATGGATACGTTGGTTCTGATGTCTTGTAGTTGATCAAATAAAAGAGCGGTGCTCATACCATTTTTAAGGGCAGCGGTGGAGCTCTCTTGTATAGTTGGTCCATCTGCTAAGGGATCACTAAATGGTAATCCTATCTCAATAAAATCTACACCATGTTTTTCAAGTTCTGTAATAATGGAAACCGTGTCGTTCAACTGTGGGTAACCAGCAGTGAAGTATATAGATAGAAGTTTTTTGTCTTCTTGAAGTTTCTGAAGTATTCTGTTCATCTTAGAGTTTAAAATAGTCTATATAATTTTGTAAATCTTTATCACCGCGTCCCGATAAATTAACGACCACAATATCACTAGGTTTAAAGGTCTTATAATTAAAAATGGCTAAGGCATGTGAGGTCTCAATAGCGGGAATAATGCCCTCTAATTGAGACAATTCTAAACCTGAGGTCATGGCATCATCATCTGTAATAGCCATAAATTCTGCTCTACCTGTTTTGTATAAGTTAGCGTGCATTGGACCAACGCCAGGATAGTCTAATCCAGCTGAAATAGAATAAGGCTCGGTGATTTGTCCATCGTTAGTTTGCATTAATAATGTTTTACTACCATGGATTATCCCTTCATGACCTAGCAGTGATGTTGCTGCACTTTTACCAGAGTCTACGCCTTTTCCTGCAGCTTCCACTGCAATAATTTTAACGTCTTCATTATCCAGATAGTGATAGTAAGTTCCTGCGGCATTGCTTCCACCACCAACACAGGCCACCAAATAATCTGGATCTTCGGTGCCTTCTTTCTCTAATAACTGTGCTTTAATTTCTTCTGAAACAATAGCCTGAAAACGCGCCACCATATCAGGATATGGATGAGGACCAACCACACTACCCACAATATAATGCGTATCTACAGGGTTATTTATCCAATCGCGCATGGCTTCGTTAGTTGCATCTTTTAAGGTTTTGCTTCCAGAAGTTGCTGGTACCACTTTTGCGTCTAACATTTTCATTCGTGCAACATTTGGTGCTTGTCTGGCAATGTCAACTTCACCCATGTAAACGACGCATTCTATACCCATTAAAGCACAAACAGTTGCTGTAGCCACGCCGTGTTGTCCAGCACCTGTTTCGGCAATGATTCTAGTTTTTCCTAGGCGTTTCGCCAGTAATATTTGCCCTATAGTATTATTTATTTTATGCGCACCTGTATGATTGAGGTCTTCGCGTTTTAAGTAGATCTTAGTGTTGTATTTATCAGAAAGTCGTTTTGCAAAATATAATGGCGAAGGTCTTCCTACATAATCTTTTAGCAATTGATGAAATTCATCTTGAAACGAAGCATCAGACATGATCTTCAAATAATTCTGTCGTAATTCTTCGATATTTGGATATAGCATTTCGGGAATATAGGCACCTCCAAATTCGCCGTAATATCCTTTTTCATTTACGTTATAACTCATAGCAATTCTTTTATCAATTTAAGTTGTTCAATATCTTTTAATCCAGGTTTTAATTCAAACTTGCTATTGACATCAATGGCATAGCAATACGTTGAAGCTGGATTTGATTTGAATTCTTTTAATGTTTTAATTTCTTCAATACCTATGCCACCACTTAAGAAGTAAGGTTTGGTTGATGGATATTTTTTTAGGATTTCCCAGTTAAAGGTATATCCGTTTCCGCCAGGTAATTTGCCCTTGGTGTCAAACAAAAAATAATCACAAACAGTTTCGTAGTTTTTCAAAATATCAAAATTGAAACTCTCATCTACAGAAAACACTTTTATGATTTCCACAGATTCGTTATTTAATGCAAAACAAAATTCTGGAGACTCATTGCCATGCAATTGAACAGCTTGTAAACTGTGGATTTTTACGTGTTTAATTACAGACTCTAATCTGGCATTAACAAATACGCCGACCTTTTTAATTGTTGGTGGCAGTAGAGGCAAATGCTCTTTTACAAAACGAGCAGATTGGTCATAAAATATAAATCCGAGATAATCAGGATTTAGTTGCGCTACTTCCAGAATATTATCTGGATATTTCATACCACATACTTTTAGTTTCATGACTCTAGTTGTTTAATAAATTGAGAGGCGCTTTCGCCAGGATTATTGGTTTTCATAAAATTTTCACCGATTAAAAAACCTTTATAACCAAACGCTTTTAAGTCTTTGATGACCTCAGTAGAACTGATACCACTTTCAGAAATCTTAATAAAATCATTTGGTATTAGTGCGCTTAACGATTTTGAAGTTTCTATGGACACATTAAACGTTTTTAAATCCCTATTGTTTACACCAAGCATATCAATAGATGGCATAAGTGATTGTTGTAGTTCTTGCTCGTTGTGAACTTCAAGTAGCACCTGCAAGTTCAAGCTTTTGGCTAATTCTGAAAACCGTTTGATTTCCTTTTTCTTTAATATAGCTGCAATAAGTAAAATAACATCGGCACCATGGGCTTTGGCTTCAATGATTTGGTATTCATCTATAATAAATTCTTTTCTTAACAGAGGGATATTGCATGAGGCTCTAGCTAATACAAGATCGTCTAAGGATCCGCCAAAGTATTTAGCGTCCGTTAACACAGACATACCGCAAGCACCTGCTGCTTCATAACCACTAGCCACATCATAAACATTGAGATTTTGGTTAATTTCAGATTTTGATGGTGATCGTCGTTTGTGCTCAGCTATAATACCACTTTTACTGGTGTTAAGTTTGCCAACTAAGGATATTGTCACTTTATTGAAAAGAGGCATTTTTTCTAACTGAAGCCTAGATATTATGGCCTTTTTCAGCTCAACTTCTTTTCGTTTATCTTTTACTATCTTGTCTAATATGGTCATTGACTTAGTGCTATTAGCTTTGTTAAACTTTCTTTGGCTTTACCACTTAATAGTGATTCTTGGGCGCGTTCAAACCCTTCTTTATGCGAAATTTGCTCTGTTGTAGCAATCGCAAGTCCAGCATTGGCACAAACTACATTGTTTTGTGATTCCGTGCCTTTTCCATCGATTATTGATAAGAATAAATTGGCAGCGTCTTCAACGGTATTACCACCAAAAATATCTTGAGGCTGTATATTCGGAACATTTAAATCTCCAGGTGAAAACAAAACTTCAGAAGTATTGGTTATGACTTTGGTTGGTCCTGTTAGAGATATCTCATCATAGCCATCTAAAGCATGTACCACGGCATAGTTCTTAGCTGTTTCTTGGTACAAATAGCCATAAAGTCTAAGTAGTTCTAAATTAAATACACCGACCATCTGATTTTTTGGAAATGCTGGGTTAACCATAGGTCCAAGCATGTTAAAAAAGGTTTTAACACCTAGCTCCCGTCTAATTGGTGCAACATTTTTCATGGCAGGATGAAATAAAGGTGCATGTAAAACACAAATACGGGCTGCGTCTAAACAGCGTCTAAGAAAATCTATGTCATTGGAAAATTTAATACCCAAATGCTCCATTACGTTGCTAGATCCGCATGCTGAAGATACACCGTAATTACCATGCTTAGTAACATGCACACCAGCACCCGCAGTAACAAATGATGATAAGGTAGATATATTGAAGGTGTCTTTTCCATCACCTCCTGTGCCACATAGGTCTATAGTGTTGTAATCTGAAAGGTCCACATTAATACATAATTCTAATAAGGCGTCTCTAAATCCACGGAGTTCTTCTATGGTAATACTCCGCATCATATAGACGGTTAAAAATGAAGCAATCTGGCTTTGGTTATATATTCCATTAGAAATATTCACCAATACCGTTTTGGCCTCATCCGTAGAGATGCTTTCCTGATTAATAAGCCTGTTTAAAATCTCTTTCATAATTATGAATTAATCCAATTTGCGAGTATTTGCTTTCCATTTGGAGTTAGGACAGATTCAGGATGAAATTGTACACCTTTAACATCATAGACTTTATGACGTAGTGACATGATCTGTCCGTTTTCGTCAAAAGATGTCGCCTCTAATTGTTCTGGAAGGTTAGTGCTCACTACCCATGAATGATATCTGCCAACTTCAAAGCTATTGCCAAGTCCTTTAAAAAGCGTTTCATCATCTACAACCAATTTAATAGTTGTAGCTACACCATGGTACACAGAATTAAGGTTTTCAATGCTTCCGCCGTAAACTTCACCTATAGCTTGTTGACCTAAACAGACTCCTAATATACTTTTGGTTTTACCATAGGTTTTTATAATTGACTTTAGCAAACCGGCTTCGTCAGGAATTCCTGGGCCTGGAGATAACAAAACTTTTTGAAAAAAGTCTACTTCATCTAAAGTGAGTTTATCATTGCGTTTTACAGTGACTTCACATCCCAAATCTTCAAGATAATGTACTAAGTTATATGTAAAACTATCGTAATTGTCTATGACCAATACCTTCATCATTATTATAAAGTTTCTGCCTGTTCTATGGCTTTGGTTAATGCTCCGAGCTTGTTGTAAACTTCCTGTAATTCGTGATCTGGATTAGACTCAGAAACTAATCCTGCACCTGCTTGCCAAAACAATTTATGATTACTACTTAAAAATGTTCTTATCATAATGGCCTGATTAAAATTGCCTTCAAAATCCATAAAGCCTATGGCGCCACCATAATAGCCTCGGCTTGTTTTTTCGTATTTTTCTATTAGTTGCATAGCCATATGTTTGGGAGCTCCACTCAATGTGCCTGCAGGAAACGTATCTGCAACCACTTGCATGGATTGAACATTGTTACGTTTTTTACCGGTTACTTTACTTACTAAATGGATGACGTGTGAAAAAAATTGCACTTCGCGAAAGGTTTCAACCTTGACCTCATTACAATGTCTGCTTAGGTCATTTCTGGCAAGATCCACGAGCATAACATGTTCGCTGTTTTCTTTTTTATCTTTAATGAGGTCTTCGGCCAATTGAGCATCTTTGAGGTCATTTCCTGTACGTTTAAATGTGCCAGCGATAGGATGTATCTCTGCCATACCATCACTAATAACGAGTTGGGCTTCAGGCGAACTACCGAAGATCTTAAAATTGCCATAATCAAAATAAAACAAATATGGTGATGGGTTAATGCTCCTTAAGGCCCTGTAAACATTGAATTCATCGCCTTTAAACGATTGAGAAAATTGTTTTGATAATACAAGTTGAAAAACATCGCCTCTAGCACAATGTTCTTTAGCAAGAGCAACATGAGCTTTATACTCGTTGTCTGTAAGATTGGACGCTATAGCAGCATTGGTTGAAAAGGAATATGTGGCATATTGCCTAGTTTGAATAAGTTGAAGTAACTCTTCTACATTACTTTCTTTATTGTAGCAATGTGCAAAAATATAAGCTTCATTTTTAAAATGATTAATCGTAATAATATTTTGATATACAGCATAATAGATGTCTGGTATGTTTATAGAGTCCGCTTTTTTGCTAATGCTTATATCTTCAAAATATCGTACGGCATCATAACTCGTATATCCAAAAATACCATTGGTAATGAACTTAAATGCTTTTGCTTCTACATTAAATCGTTTCGTGAATTTATGAATTTCGTCAGTGACACTAACATCATTAGTTGAAGTGGTTGAGGTGCTTCCGTCTGGAAAGGATTGAGAAATCATTTCGTTTTCAACCTTTATTGATGCAATAGGATTACAACAGATGTATGAAAAGCCATTACCACTAGCATGGTAGTCGCTACTTTCTAGCAATATACTATTAGGGTATTTATCTCTAATTTTTAAGTAAATACTGACAGGTGTAATAGTGTCGGCTAGTATTTTTTTAGAGTGAGTTTTTAGCTTATAGGTTTTCATAAATTATTTAATCACTGATAAACAAATCATTTATATACATAAAAAAAGGCTTGTCGTGATTGACAAGCCTTAAGTATAAGTTATACGTAGCAGACTACTTCACGAACGTTGCGTTTGCGATAATCCACCACCATGAATGATTTGTGTTTGTTTTCATTGTAAAGGTCAAATATATAAATCAATATTTGCTTTTCAAATAAAATTTGAAAAAGATTAAGATCAACTTTTATATTCGATAATCTCAATCTTAAAATTCCTGTTATTTTAGAAGACAAGATTTACATTAAGATCAAATTCATCGTAAATAGCCTTATCTTTTAGATTATCAAAGAAGCTTGTTGATCCATAACGCACATCGTATTTGGATCTATCAATTTTTAGCTCTGCTGAAGCTCCGTTTTCTGTCATCAGCAATGGAAACTTAACTTCATTAGTCTTGCCTTTGATTGTAAGGTTTGCAGTGACGTAATAAGTCTTTCCAGATCCATTAACTTTTATAAATTCTAAAACTGCTTCAGGATGAGCTTCCACGCCAAAAAAGTCGGCAGACTTTAAGTGACCATCTAATTTAGCTTTGTAATCGCCTTCTAAATCTGTGGTGTTAATTGACGTCATGTCCATAACAAAATTTCCACCTGTTAAGGTTTCACCGTCAAACATTAAGGTTCCTTCTTTTAAGGTAATTGTGCCTTCATGCTGGCCAGTCACTTTATAACCCTTCCAGATAACTTCACTTTTAGAGACGTCTACTTTTACATCATTTAAAATAGTAAATGACATAAATGATAATGCTAAAATCATTATCGATGCAATTTTTAAAGTTGTTTGTTTCATTGTTTTAAATTTAATTTTGAGTTCTAAGTTTTATTAATAATGTATTGAGTTGTTGTAATTCTGATTCATTTAGATTAGTCGTTATTTGCTGTTCGGCTGTATCTATTTTAGGGTCAATTTCTTTTAACGTTTTTAAGCCGCTATCTGTTATTTCAATCTCCACCTTACGTCTATTGTTTTTGCAAATAGTGCGTTGAACAAATCCTTTTAGAATTAACTTATCTACCAAACGCGTTGTGTTACTCATCTTATTGACCATGCGTTCTTGTATGTCTTGCAAATTTATAGGTTGCCCTTTCTGACCTCTTAAAATGCGTAAAACATTAAACTGTTCTAATGAAAGGTCATAAGGCTTTAATACACCTATCAGCTCATCTTTTACCCAATTATTAGAGAACATAACGTTGATTATGGTTGCTCTTGAAACAGGCAATTTCTGTTGGGTTTTTATGACGGACTCTAACTCTTTCATATACAATAATTGTATATACAAATGTATGCAATCTTTTGATGGTGAAAATTAATTTTTTGTTAAATTTTGAATCTTCATCTGCAATCCTATTAACTTTAGGCTATGAAGTATATGTTTTTAATACTGTTGCTCGTTGGTTTATCCTGTAAAGAGGATAAGAATACTGCAAAACGAGTAGAAACTACTGCATCACAAAGTAGCTATAATTTAGAAGTTTACGATTACGAGGATTTAAAACCACTTTTAAATAGTGAAGACGATAAAGTACACGTCATTAATTTCTGGGCTACTTGGTGCGCGCCTTGTATTAGGGAATTACCATATTTTGAAAGTCTAACTGAAGATTTTTCTAAAGATGAGTTAGAGGTTTTACTCGTTAGTCTTGATTTTCCGAGGCAGTATAAAACCAAGTTAATCCCTTACATAGAAAAGCATAAATTAAAATCGAGAATTGTTGCATTAAATGATACCGATCAAAACACATGGATACCTGGTATAGATAAAGAGTGGTCTGGTGCAATACCTGCGACAATAATATATAAAGGCGATAAGCGTAAATTTTATGAAGGTTCTTTTACACGTGAAGAATTACTAACAGAAATCAAACAATTTTTAAATTAAATACTATGAAAATCATTAAAATTATTGCAGTTTT
>JABDIQ010000159.1 GCA_013003655.1 Winogradskyella sp.
CACCATCTTCTAATACGTCCTGTCTTACATCTCTTAACCACATCCATGTATTGGTATATTTTATTTTCCAAAAACTGGTGTTTAATTTTAAATAGGTATGCGGACTGGCAACATCACTTTGTAAAAGTGATCTATATCCGTCGCCAATAAAGTTTTTACCATGTCCAAAGATGATATTCATGTTTTTACTTGGAGCGTAACTTAGATACGCTTCTGCAACAGGATAGTCGTAAGCATCGGCTTTAAATCGTTTGGCTATTCCTCTTCCTGGAATTATGGCGACTTCTGTATCTGAATTTGGTCTGCCTAAGCTCTCTGCATACTCATTAAAATATTGCGCAAAACGGCCTTGACTTTCAAAAACAGAGGTATAGAAATTTAATTTTTTTCCTAGTCCACCTTGAAAAATAACACCTCTGGTATTATTAAACGTTGAATTAAACTCAGCTTCAGTATCTTTACCTACCTGCAAATCTGCTATTGGGTCCACACTAAACCAATAGTCTTTTCCTTGTACAGCAACTAAATTTTCATTCCATAATTTTCTGCCAATCCAACTCGATGTTTCTTTTTTTAAGGACTCATTAACTTCCTTAATGTTATAATACTTAGACACATCACTATATACATATGGTTTTGCAGCGGTATGTGCATTGGTACCAACGGCATTTAAATTGGCATCAAATCGTGCGTAATACGAATGTGTAAACGGTATGTTTAATTGACTTGTAAAAGCTGCGCCATCATAAGGTTGAGTTTGATTATTTATGTTGTCAATTTCTTGCGATTCGTTGTTAACTTCTATGTTATCCTGCTCTTGATTTTTAATCACAGATTCTTCAACAGGCTTCACCAAGGGTATTTTTATTTTTATGGAATACTGCACAAATGTTGGATTACCATTGTAAGTAGCTGGTTCTATTTCTGGAAGTATTTTAAAAACACGTCGTGCTTCATCTTCTAATTCTGTATAATAAGTGTCAATGTATACGACTTCAAAATTACCTTTAGATGTCACTTCAAACAGCACACTAACATCTCCTTTATATTGCTCGTCCTCTACAATTTGTGGTACCTCAAAATTTTCATAAATAAATGTGCTGAGTGTAAAGTTGAAACATGTTTTTAATTGTTCAACTGGTGTATTTTCACATTGATTAAATACAGGAGGTTTCTCATATGTGCTTTGCTGCTGAGAAAACATAACGCTACTTGGCCAAAATAGTAGTAGCAATACTATATATTTCATAAGGGCATTTTTAATAAGAGACAGAAAGATACTATTTTTTCATATGGCAAAAAATATAATGGGCAAACAAAAATCCCGTTTAGAATATCTAAACGGGATTGTATTATGTAATTTGAAATTTACTAATCTTGAACCTGAAATAAAATAGGCAACGAGTAAGGTACCGTTACAGGCTTACCTCTCTGCTTTCCAGGTTGCATTTTAGGCAATAAACCTATAACGCGTTTAGCTTCTTTTTCTAATCCTGGATGTGGTGCTCTTGCACCTACATTGGTAATGTTACCATTTTTGTCAATTTTAAAGAACACACTAATTCTTTGTCTACCTGACAGACCAAGGTCTCCTGCTAAATCTGTATTAAACTTCTTGTTTACAAATTGTGCAATTTTATCAGACATACATTGTCTTTTTGCATTGTTGTTCTTTTCTCTTTCACAGCCTGGAAAAACTGGTACATTTTCAATAACTGAAAACGGAACTTCTAAGTCTTCTTCTACTTCTTCTACAACAACATCTTCAACCTCAACGATTTCAGTATCTTGTTCAGTTTCTGTAGACTCAATTACTGTTTCCTCTACCTCTTCTTCATCTTCTACAACTTCAATAATTTCTGGTGCTGCAGGTGGCGGTGGTGGCGGTGGTGGTGGTTGAACTAATTGTTCTGTAATTGGAATTTCTTCCTCTAGGTCATCATCTAAATTTAATTGATCAAGAGCAATATCACTCTTATCGTAGGTTTTGTAGTTAATTGCCATGTTTGTAACAATTAACATTAGGGCTAAACCAACAGCAAAATAAATTGAGCTGTTACGACTTACATCTGACTTGTGATTCTTCTTAGGTTCCATAATGTCTTAGATTGTGAAAAGCTAAAATAATTAAATAATCTGAAAATTAGTAACGGATCAATTTATTTTAACTTTATATTTTAATATATAATTAACAATTATAGTGCCAAAAATTACACCCAGGCAATTGGCCAATATATCATAAAGATCAAAAACCCGTAGTGGATTTATACGTTTTTGCAAAAATTCAATGATAATGCCATAGATAATAGCGCCTAGAGCAACTAATAGAAGTGCCTTTTTGGTTTTTCTCAGTTTAAAATAATAAACCCAAATGATTGTAAGCACCATATAGGCTCCAAAATGATTTATTTTATCATCAAACGATGAACCATAACTAGGGAGGTCATGAACATTTATAAAACTTAGAACAGCAATGAAGATTGTGTAGACCAATGCTATTGCAAACCAAATGGTTTTAGCCACTGATCAATGTTTTATAATCGTCTGCAGACATTAAATCATCAATTTGTGAAGCATCAGAAATCTTCAATTTTATCATCCATCCTTCGCCATATGGGTCTGAATTTACTTTCTCTGGCTCATTTTCTAAGCTTTCATTGAATTCAATAATTTCTCCAGAGAGCGGTAAGAATAGATCAGACACTGTTTTAACAGCTTCAACTGTACCAAAAACTTCTTCTGCGTCAAGAGTTTCATCAACAGTTTCTACCTCTACATAAACAATATCTCCTAATTCACCTTGAGCAAAATCAGTAATGCCAACGGTTGCCGTGTCACCTTCAATTTTTACCCACTCATGGTCTTTTGTATACTTTAATTCTGATGGAATATTCATGTTAATTAATTAAAATTGAGAGTAGCAAAAGTAATTTTTTAATTGTTTGATATCAAAATTAATTACCAAAATTATATCGTAAGGTAAATCCAGATCTTACTGATGTTTGCGGGAACGATGTAGATATTGCAAAATCAGAAAAGGTATAATCAAAATAAAAGATTCCTGTGAGGTTTTTACTAAATGCATAATCTGCCGTATACTTAACACCCCAAATGGTTTGTCCTGCAGTGACTTGATTGTTCTCTAAATCGAGATAACGTATGATGGTTAAATTGTCCCTTACAGAAACATCTGCTCTCATATTTAGATCACTCTTTATTATTTGTTTTGCGCCAGCCAATTGTGAGCGTATCCTAACATCTTTTATGCGATATCCAAGGCCTAAGGTATATTCATTACCTTGAATTTCGGTCATTAAATTATTGTCAAAACTTAAGGACAACAGTCTATCTTTTTTAATTTCTGCTAAAACCTTTAGTGAGTTTTTTAGCTCAAAGTCTAATCGAATAAGTGGACTAAATTGCTCTTCTAAATTGATATTACTGTAAAGCGTTTCGTTCTTAAAATTACCTGCTTGATCAAAGGCTAATGGCGATTGGTCATCATAAGCAACACCAGGTGAAATTTCATCCGCGTTGTAATCTAAATTTGTTCTGAATTGATTAATGGTGTAGCGAGATCTATAACCATGTTGCACAGAGAATCGTCTAAAGGTCTTTTTAAACCATGGAATTTTCATAAATCCAGTATACTTTATCGTCCAGTTAGGTACAGGTATATCTCTAAAAGCACTAAGACTTATTTTTTCTGCACTTGAGCCTTTATAAGCCGATAAAAAAGCAGGAATCAATACGCGCTGACTGTTTTTACCAAATCCTAATGGGTAGCCTTCAGCATCTGTATCGAAGTTGTTATTGCCATAAAAATCTCTTGCCAATCTATTGGCTACAATTAATCGATTGGCTCTAAAATCATCGAAGGTGGCGGACTCTAACTCATTGCTTTTAGAAAACGCTGTTCTTATTAATGCTGTAGAAATATTAAAATTACCAAATGAGTTTTGTATGAGTTGGTTATACACATCACTGAGACCATCACCATCTGTATCCGTAGCATTGAAATTCTCAGTAGTGTTTTCTGAATAAATTCGGTTACCAACTAAATCAATTTTTAAATCCCTTAATGGCTCTAAGTTGGCAGAAACATCTAATGCTTTATTTGTAACTGAAGTAAATTGCTGGTTAAAATCTGGGAATATAGTTAGCCATCCATTTCTAGCAGCCAATTGTCTTATGTCACTTTGACTTCCAAAAGTGTAACCCACTGTAGGTTTAAATGTTCCTATAAACCCTGGTGTTGGCAAATATCCAGGTAAAAATGTTCCGTTATTTTCAGTATATCCTATTTGAAGACGCTTCACCATGGTAACTACATCAATGAAGGTGTTGAGTGCTTTTTCTCCAACACTTAATTTATTGGTAGACTGGTTTCTGTTGTTGGCATTAGGTGCTGGAGTTGGTGTGCGCCGTGCTTGATTTCTGCCACGTTGATTAGAGGATTTCTTTGTAATCCCTAACGTTTTGTACAACGTCTCCATATTGAGTGTTGTATTAATGTTATGCGTATTCGCATTTTGTATGGTATGCCCTAAATTGAAAACACCTGAAGACGTTTGCAATCCTTCATTAAGGTCTGATCCCTTTTGCCATTGAAATGACCCATTGTAAGCATAAGTTGCCTTTAGGAAGCTTAACAACGGTATTTTGTATAGAGGCACCTCGTAATTAACCTGAAGCTGTTGGTTTTGAATATTAGGATCACCAAGATCAAAAAATCCGTCCCAAACATCTAGATCAGGATCTTGCCTGCCGTTAATAACATCATCAATAAAATAATTACGTACAATATTACTATTAGAGGCTGTAAAGTTGAGACTTAGGGCATCCGTTATATTGTAGTTAATTACATACTGAAGATCAAATATGTAGTTACGTCTAAAAAGTTCTTCTATACCAATATTATCACCACCTAATTCTACCTCTCTAAACTTCTGCTTGCTAAATTGCCTGATAATATCTGTGTTTACAGAGAAACTTGAAGGCAGTAGATTTAAGTTAAAATCCTTTAAAATTTTCCAATATTTGCCCGTAAATAACGAATCGTTCTTTTTAAATGGCTCAATTCTTAATGGTTGAAAACTATAATTGTAATTAACTCCCGCTCTAATATTTTGATCTAAGGCTCTCTCAATTTCAAAGTCTCTATGATCTACTTTGTTATAAGAGTAGTTTAAGGTTAAGTTCTCAACATCATAAAATCGCGGTGTTGCTTCACCTGTTCGCTGTTTTCTTACCCCTATGAAGTTTATACTTTTACGTTTCGTATAGTTCTCATTTACTTTTAGAATTGAATCTCTATTCGTGGTGTTATTGAGTTGTGTCTCTAATCTGATATCTCTATAGTACTCGTCAAATTCTGGTGTAATGATTTCTTCACTTTGGGCATAATTAAAAGGAATCTGCATTCCCCATTTTTCAGGAAGTAGCTGCCCTAATTGAACATTGGTTACAACATCATATTGCTTAACATCTTCTCTACTACGTTCGTTAGGGTTTTGATCTATGCCACCAAATCCTGCAGTACTTCGTCGTCCTGTTGCACTTACATTTGCAAAATCTGCAATGTTTGAGTCCATACTTAATACGGCTGCCCAACCACCTTGATTATCTAGATCTGACATTCTTAATTCGTTATACCAAACTTCGCCACAAGCATTTCGTCCTGTAGATCCCGAATTTTTAAGGCCTACCATCAATACTCTAATGTCTCCAAAATTTGGATTTCCTTTAATGGCTACTCTTTGATTTTGTATACCACCAACCGGAAATTCTGGTACTGAATTTTCACTTAACTGATCGTCAATAATATCATAGTATGTTGGGTCTTCGTTAGTCAACGTCTGATCAAAAATACCTTTAGATTTTATTTGTTGTAGTGCCTCTAAAGGAACATTGATTTCATTAATTTCTGGCCAAATACGCTCATCAATCGGTAAACTACCTTCTACTAAATCTGAAGGTGTTAATGGAATTTCTATTTGATAAAAATTCTGCGTAAAGTCATTACCCATGCGTATAAAAGCAACTAATTCATTAGCCTCTAATACTTCGTTTTCCTGAGCTTCTGCATGCAGAAACATACGCAGTCTTTTGTACTGACGCATATCTACACTTACATTTTTAAATACACCACGGGAATCTCTTGGTTCTAGCTCGCAGGCCTTCAACACTAGCGATTGTTCATTCTGCCTAATGATATTATTATTGTTATTGAGCTGTTCTCTAAAAACGCCAGGCGGAATAACATAATCGCCGTCATTCTCTTGAATTCCTATAATCCCTACACTAAATTCTGCATCAGCACTGTTATTAGTAGCATCATTATCTAGATCCAAAGCATATCGTCGCCAGTCGCTTCTTACTAAATCGAAGGTAGCAAATCTCATTACTGTATTTTGTGTAAATCCTGATAAGAACATACGTGCAAAACGTACAGATCTAATATCAGTAATACCACCCACGCGTCTCGTTTCTTCATTTATAGGTAATCTAAACTGATACCATGTAACTTCTCGTGTATCACCATTAGGAAGCGTTACGTTTCTAACCTTAACGTCATT
>JABDIQ010000175.1 GCA_013003655.1 Winogradskyella sp.
ATTCTGCAAGTGAGTTGGTTTAAGCATACCAAAAGAAAATATGGTGAAGGTCGGCGCATTTTTAAAATGTCACCAGTGCATCACCATTTTCAAAAAACAGGATATCACGAAAGTAAGATAGTAACACGATTTTGGATTGTCGGCATTTTTCTGGCCATACTTTCTATCGTGACACTGAAATTAAGATAGATGGAGCGATTGGTCATACTCGGAGCAGGTGAAAGTGGTGTGGGTACAGCAGTATTGGCTAAAGCAAAAGGTTTTGAACTCTTTGTCTCTGACAAAGGGAGCATAAAACAAACGTATAAGGACGTTCTTTTAAATAATGAGATTGAGTGGGAAGAATCAATGCATTCAGAATCAAAAATTCTAAATGCAGATCTGGTAATGAAAAGTCCAGGAATTCCTGATAGTGTGCCAATTGTTAAGGCGTTACTTAAAAAGGATATTCCGGTAATTTCAGAGATCGAATTTGCATCAAGATATACCGATGCATTAGTAGTTGCAATTACAGGTAGTAATGGTAAAACCACTACAGCGAGTTTAACCCACCACATTTTAAAACAGGATTTAAATGTAGGATTAGCAGGCAACATAGGTGATAGTTTTGCGCAGCAAGTGTTGGAAAAGAACTACCCGAATTATGTGTTAGAAATAAGCAGTTTTCAGTTAGATGGAATTGTTGATTTTAAGCCACATATAGCCGTTTTAACCAATATAACGCCCGACCATTTAGATAGATACGATTATGTGTTTGAAAAGTATGTGGCGTCAAAATTCAGAATCGCAATGAACCAGACTGAGGACGATTATTTTATCTATGATGCTGATGATCCTGTCATTAGTGGCTGGTTAGATCTACATCCAATTCAATCTCAAAAGCTACCATTTTCACTTGAAAAACAAATTGAACATGGAGCGTATTATAACAACAACGAAATAATAATAACTATTGATAACAATCAAATCATTATGCCAACAACAAAACTTGCATTAGAGGGAAAACACAACATTAAGAATGCTATGGCAGCTGCCACAGTATCTCAGTTGTTAAGAATTAGAAAACAAACCATTAGGGAGAGTCTCGAAAACTTTCAAGGCGTAGAACATCGCCTGGAGCATGTACTGCGAATAAATAAAGTGCAGTACATCAATGACTCTAAAGCAACCAATGTTAATGCCACCTATTTTGCATTAGAGAGTATGGATGCGCCAACGGTATGGATTGTTGGTGGTATTGACAAAGGAAACGACTATAAAGAATTATTTCCGTTTGTCAATGAAAAAGTAAAAGCCATCATTTGTTTAGGCGTAGATAACCACAAATTATTTGAGGCCTTTGGCAATATGGTAGACATCATTGTAGAAACTCAATTTATGAGTGAAGCGGTTAAAATAGCTTACAAGGTAGCAGAATCAGGAGATAATGTATTGTTGTCACCAGCCTGCGCAAGCTTTGACCTATTTGAGAACTACGAAGATCGAGGTAGACAATTTAAAGAAGCCGTTCGAAATTTATAACGAAAACCCGAGCGAATAGATAAAACGAATGCAACAACTCTTTAAGAATATAAAAGGTGATCGGTTAATATGGGCTATAGTAGCTCTATTGGCCATATTTTCATTCTTACCAGTGTATAGCTCAGCAAGTAATTTGGCATATACTGTGGGCACTGGTAATACCTTCACTTATTTCGTAAAGCATTTTATGCATTTGTTTTTAGGCTTTGCAATAATCTACGGCATACATAAAATTCCCTACACCTATTTTAGAGGGTTGTCAATGGTAATGCTGCCTATAGTTATTGTGTTATTAATAGTCACTTTATTACAAGGCACCACCATTGATGGTGCTAATGCAAGTCGTTGGATACAGATACCTATCGTAGGTATGTCCTTCCAAACGTCTACACTTGCTGCAGTTGTGCTAATGGCCTATGTGGCGCGATA
>JABDIQ010000213.1 GCA_013003655.1 Winogradskyella sp.
ATTGCCATTTTAATTGGTGGTATTGTGCAGATCGTACCTACTATAGTCGTTAAATCTAACATTCCAACGATTAGTAGTGTTAAGCCATATACGCCATTAGAACTTGAAGGTAGAGATATATACATTAGAGAAGGCTGTGTGGGCTGTCACTCTCAAATGGTAAGACCATTTAGAAGCGAGGTGGAACGCTATCAGGGCGAATACTCAAAAGCAGGAGAGTATGTCTACGATCATCCATTCCTTTGGGGAAGTAAACGTACAGGTCCTGACTTACATCGCATTGGTGGAAAGTATTCAGATAATTGGCACCTCAACCATATGTACGACCCTCAAAGCACATCTAGTGGTTCAATTATGCCGTCGTACAAATGGTTAATTCATAACGAATTAGATAAATCAATGACGGAGAAAAAAATGGAAGCTATGGTTACTCTAGGTGTTCCGTATACGCAAGAAGAGATTGAACAAGCACAGGCGTCTATGACCGCCCAAGGTGCTCAAATAGAACAAAATCTTTATTCAGATCCTGATTTTGTAGCCACATACGAAGCTGACAAAGCTGCTTCAGGAGACGATTTTGTTGAAATGAAAGACAGAGAAATCGTTGCCATGATCGCTTATCTACAGCGTTTAGGTACTGACATAAAAGTAAAAGACATCATTAATAAAACCGCTAAAAACTAATCCCGATGCTAAAATTTGTAAAACACCATATGGAAAGTATCACAGGTATTGAGATTTACCCAATAATTTCACTACTTATATTCTTTTGCTTTTTCGTCATTCTATTTTATTGGGTCTTTACCGCTAAAAAAGAGTACATCACTTCTGTGAGTAAGTTGCCATTAGATAACCAAAACGACACATTATTATGAGACATTTAATCCCATCATATGTAAGAGTTCCGGTCCTATTCTTTATCATCGCCGGTATTGTTGAATACTTCGTGGATTCAGGAGAAAAAGCGGCATTTATAGAAGAACCAATAGTTCTGGTCTTTTTAATTCTAGTCTTGTTTATCCTAATTGCTATTGAAGGCATTGTAGGTTCTATTGAAAATATACTTTATCAAAGCTTAGATGAGGAAGCCAAAGCCCGATTTGTCGAAGCCAAAAACAAAGTACCTCAATTCAATAAAATAAAAGAATTGTATAAAAAACTTCTTGGAACAAAACCAATTGAAGAAGAAGGTGAAATTATTCTCGACCATAATTATGATGGAATTAAGGAGTTAGACAACAATTTACCACCTTGGTGGCTTTACGGTTTCTACGCCACAATAATTTTTGGTGTTGTCTACATGATACGGTATCATGTGTTTAATGCTGATGGCCAATATGAGGAGTATGAAACAGAATATGCCGTTGCACTAAAGGAAATTGAAGAATACAAAAAAAATGCAAAAGACTTAGTAGATATAAACACTGTTGAAATATTAACCGATGCAGCAGACCTCGCAGCGGGTAAAAAAATATTTGAAGTGAACTGTGTGGCCTGTCATATGGCTGATGGCGGTGGCGGCATAGGTCCTAACCTTGCCGATGAACATTGGATCTTAGGTGGTGGTATTAAAAACGTTTTTAATACTATATCGGAAGGTGGCCGTGATGGTAAAGGCATGATTGCCTGGAAAACAAGTTTAAAACCATTAGAAATGGCTCAAGTTTCAAGTTACCTCTTAACGTTTCAAGGTACGGTACCTGCGAATCCAAAAGAAGCTGAAGGCGAAATTTGGATAGAAGCCTCATTAGAAAATACAGAAACTGGTGAAGAGGTCCATGATGTTAACATTGAAGTAAAAAAAGTGATATCAGACTCATTAGAAACTGCAATTGATTATTAAATCATTAAGGACATAACACTTGGAAACGCCTACAAATGAAGTTTTTAGAGATTCAATAGCTACCATCGATGAAGAAGGTAAACGCAATTGGATATTCCCTAAAAAGCCTTCAGGGCCCTTATATGAAAAGCGCAAACTAGTTAGTTACGTTTTATTAGTATTCTTATTTGTTTCGCCGTTTATAAAGATCAACGGCAACCAGTTTTTAATGTTCAACGTATTAGAGCGTAGATTCAATATTTTTGGATTTCCGTTTTGGCCTCAAGATTTTCACCTGTTCGTAATTTCAATGATCATTGGTGTAGTGTTTATTACACTGTTTACAGTTGGCTTTGGTCGTATTTTTTGTGGTTGGATTTGTCCGCAAACTATTTTTATGGAAATGGTATTTAGACGTATAGAATATTGGATAGATGGCGACCGAAACAAGCAAATGCGTTTAAAACGCCAAAAATGGAATGCTGAGAAAATTAAGAAACGTGTTTTCAAATGGTTCGTTTTTTTAATTATTTCCTTTTTAATTGCCAATATATTTCTCGCTTATCTTATCGGAGGTGATGAATTATTACGGTATATCAAAGAAGGACCAATAGAACATACAAGCACTCTAATACCACTTCTTATATTCACAGCAGTATTCTATTTTGTATTTGCTTGGTTTAGAGAACAGGTTTGTATCATCGCTTGTCCATATGGTAGACTTCAAGGTGTGTTACTTGATAATAAATCTATTGTTGTTGCCTACGATCATAAACGAGGTGAAGGCAAAAATGGCAGAAAATCGTTTAGAAAAAATGAAGATAGAGCTGCCTTAGGTCATGGTGACTGCATAGATTGCTTTCAATGTGTACACGTTTGCCCAACAGGTATTGATATTAGAAATGGCACACAATTAGAATGTGTTAATTGTACAGCTTGTATTGATGAATGCGATACGATCATGGAAAAAATTAATCTTCCAAAAGGATTAATACGATATGCCAGTGAAGACCATATAGAAAAGAAAGAGCCTTTTAAACTGACGGCAAGGATGAAAGGCTACATAGCCGTTTTAGTTATCCTAACAGGTGTTTTAGCCGGAATGCTGGCCTTAAGAAATGATGTAGAAGCACGTATCTTAAGATTACCTGGTCAACTTTATGAACATAAAGAAAACGGTATTATTAGTAACGTATTTACATATAAAATAATTAATAAAACATCTCAGGATATAACTGATGTTGAGTTTAAATTAAGAGGACAAGACGGTAGTATAAAAATAGTTTCAAACGCGGAGACCTTTAAAATAAAAGCAAGTGGTTTGGCCGAAGGCACCTTGTTTATAGAATTACCACAAAACAGCCTATCTGGCGATAAAAATAAATTAAGAGTAGATGTATACAGTAATGATAAACTCATTGAAACGACTACTGTGAATTTTTTAGGTCCAAGAAGTTATAAATAATTTAGTATGAAAGTAAACTGGGGAACAAGCATAGTAATAGCCATCGTAGCATTTATAGGATTCATACTCTTCTTCGTAATTAAGATGAGTACAAATTCTAAATACGATCATGATTTGGTAACTGAAGATTATTACCAGCAAGAACTACTCTATCAAACGGACATCGATAAAGAAACCAACTCTAGAAATCTGAAGGAAGATGTTAGAATTACACAATTAAGTGAAGGCATAGACATAACCTTTCCAAAGAATTTAGATATCTCACTTATAAAAGGAAAAGTGTTCCTATATAGACCATCTAATAAGCAGCTAGATTTTGAAATCCCAATTTCATTATCTAATCATAATTTGCTCATACCTGACAATCGCTTATTGGATGGTCGTTGGAACATAAAAATTGATTGGAGCTACAAAGAAAACAACTATTTGTTTAAAAAAGAATTGACATATTAATGTTACTCTCAGCCTTTATACTTGGTTTATTAGGAAGTTTGCATTGTGTTGGCATGTGTGGACCAATTGCCTTTATGCTCCCTGTAGACAGATCTAATTCAATGAATAAAGTCTTTCAGGTTAGCATGTATCATTTCGGTAGACTTTTAGCTTACAGTAGTATTGGGCTTATTTTTGGGATTGTTGGCAAGGGGCTCTATATCTTTGGATTACAACAACAATTATCAATTGCCATAGGTATTTTAATGATTGTGGTTGTTTTAATTCCACAACAAAAATTGGTTAAGTTTAATGTTACCAAACCTATCTATAAAATTATTTCTAAAATAAAATCCTCGTTGGGTAGTGCCTTGAAAAAAAGGACTCCAGATGCGTTTATAACTATTGGATTTTTAAATGGGTTTTTACCATGCGGATTGGTATATATGGCTGTTTTTGCAGCAATTGCCATGGGTAATCTTTTTCATAGCAGTTTATATATGGTATTATTTGGATTAGGTACCATACCTTTAATGACAACCGTAATCTATGTCGGTAAATATATCACTGCTAATACTCAGCGTTACATTAAAAAAGCAATACCTGTAGTAGTTATAATTATTGGTGCCTTATTTATTTTAAGAGGATTAGGCTTAGGTATTCCTTACATATCGCCAGCTCCTGTTATTGAGATGGCATCAAGTAATATAAACTGTCACTAGATAATAATCGTTAGTCTTAAGACGTCATAAAAAAAGAGCTAACTTTCGTTAGCCCTTTTCCTCTCGATTAGTCAAAATCACCAGTAATTTACATTTTAAATGTCATCACTGGCAATGTCGAATGGTTAGCTATATCTTCGGAAATACTTCCTTCAAAGAAATGAGCTAATCCTCTGCGACCGTGGGTAGCAACAGCAATAAGATCTGCACCTATGGTATTGGCAAAATTCAATATGCCTTTTTCAATAGAATAATCAGACACCATATGTACTTTGGTCATATTTTCAAGACTTCCGTCTGCTCGTTTAAAGAATTCGGAAACCTTTTTATCTATCTCTGGCGTGCTTCTAAAATTCCCGTCTGGAGAATTTACATACACCAAATGCATTTTTGCACCAAGTTTGTTAAAAATGGCTTTAGCATTGAGATAAGGTTTTATAGCTTCAGTAGAAAAATCACTTGCAAAAACTGCACTGTCAAAATCTAATAAAATAGGATTGTGTTTTATAACTAATACCGGAATATCCGAATGTCTAACCACTTTTTCAGTATTAGAGCCAACTAAAACTTCTTTGACTCCACTAACACCATGCGAACCCATAACTATTAAACTAGCATTGTGCTCAGCAGCTACATCGTTGATCTCACTAAACACTTTAAAATGCTTTACTATTGGAGTTACTTTAATACCTTTTAAATAATCCTTGTCCAAAAATGTCTCAAAGCGTTGCTCTGCTAATTTTAAATAGAATACGGCTTCCTCATTGATGGCATTACCAGAACTTGTAAGAATTGCGTTAGCTAACTCTAACATATGTATAATCAGTAATTCTGAATCGTATTTGCGTGCAATTGATGCTGCCGCCTCAAGAGCATACTCTGAATGTTCTGAGAAATCTACGGGTACAATAATTTTTTTCATTGCTTCTAACATTAGTAATTAATGTTTTACTCATTGCTTGAGGTTAGTTAGTAAAGTCATCTACCATTACCCTAGTCCTCATACTTTATCAAATTTAGACTAGTAGGTCATTAAAAAATATGATATTTGTCATATCAATCATTTATTTGGTTTAAAATGCTGTCTTCACCACCTTTTGAAACTTCTCTGGCATCTAATCATCACATAGAGCTACCAAGCGGAAGTGTTGCTCTATTTATTGAAAAAAACATGAAACGTGTTAAAGTAACAGCAACGTTTCAATCTAAAACCATTGAGTTTCATGCCGCACTTATCAAGCACCATTCTGGTATGTACCGCATGTCATTTAGTGCAGCCAAACAAAAAGAATTAGGTGTGTTTGCCAATGACTATTTTACAGTACAACTGTTTGAAGACACCAGCAAGTATGGCGTTGAGATGAGTGAAGAACTTAACGCTGTACTATTAAGTGATTATGATGCCTTTCAAATTTTTGAAGCTCTTACGCCTGGTAGACAGCGCTCCATCATCTATGCAATAGCAAGATATAAAACATCACAAACCCGAATTGACAAAGCATTGATCTTTACTGAAAATTTAAAGCGTGGCATCACCGATCCCAAAATGTGGTTTAAGAAGTTTTAACAACATTTTGTAAATGCATAATTATCTGCTTAACTTTAGCTAAATTAATTAACCTAAAAAAATTGATGATGAAACATATAGCAAGCTATCTAGTATTAGTTCTGTGTATTGGCTTAATGTCTTGTAAAGACGAAAAAAAAGAAACTGAAGAGATCACAACAGAAATTGAAGAAATTGTAACCGAAGAAGTGACGAAAAAATCTATAAGTATAACCCTTTCACCTCGAAGCGAAAGTAATGTACAAGGCAAGGTTATGTTTACAGAAGAAAATGGTGAAGTTAGCATGACGGCAAAAATAACTGGGTTGTCTGAAGGTATGCACGCCATCCACATTCACGAAAGTTCTGATTGCTCAGCAGCAGACGGAACATCTGCAGGTGGTCACTGGAATCCTACGGCGCAACCGCACGGAAAGTGGGGCGCAGAAGAAGGCTTTCATAAAGGTGATATTGGCAACTTTGAAGTAAGGGCAGACGGTAATGGCGAAATATCTATGACCACAGGTGAGTGGTGTATTGGTTGCGACGACCCTAACAAAAATATTATGGGTAAATCCATTATAGTACATCAAGGTGAGGATGACTTTACCTCACAACCATCAGGTGCAGCAGGAGGGCGTGTAAGTTGTGGTGGTATCATAGAATAACAACCTAACATATTTAAAATTAAAGCTATCTTTTTTAAGGTAGCTTTAATATATTTACATCTTTAAAACAATCCATTCATGGTAGACTTAGACCTCTTGGTCAGTAAATTTCAACAAAAGGATCATCGCGCGTTTGAGACCTTATATGGCATGTATAATAGAAGTATTCATGGTGTGGTTTTCAATATTGTAAGAGATGGTGATATTGCTGATGAAGTTATGCAAGATGTCTTTATAAAAGCATGGCATAATGCCGAGACATATTCCTCTAAAAAAGGACGGTTTTTTACCTGGATACTTAATATAGCTCGCAACGCCGCAATAGATAAAACACGATCTAAAGCATTTAAACAATCTAAACAAAACCTTGATGCTGATTTTTTCGTAGATATCATAACAAGTAATG
>JABDIQ010000235.1 GCA_013003655.1 Winogradskyella sp.
TTTAAACTGTGATAGCATCGGGTAAATATACAACATTGCTCATCCTTTACCATGAATTTTTAAACCCTAAAAATGATATATATCATAGTTCTGATGCTTTCAAATTAATAGCTTTAAAGGTCTAATTTAATCAATAGTTATGAGCACGCTTAAAGAAATCAATTCAAAATCGGCAAAAACGTCCTTTGATAAGAAAGTACTTTCTGCCATTCAGCATCTTCATCCTTATGTGAAACATAGACTTTATATTGCTGAATCTACAGGTATTATACCTAAGAACATGTACACCTCTAATGGAATTATAGATGATAGTATCATCGAATTATATGCTAACGGATTTAATATAGAATCTGAAGCCATGGCAGTGAAGCTGGAGTTGTTTAAACTAGCCGATGCCAATCTTAGCGAATTATTTAAGAAAGAAATATTTCATAAAAATACGGTAAGCACAAACAGCATTTTAACCGATGAACTCTCAAAACTGGATGAATCATTTACCATGGATGCCGATAACGATCTCATTCTTGAAACAGAACTCAATGATATCTCGTATCATCAGGATAATAGCACACATTTATTTTTGTATGATAATAGTGACGCCACAGTATTAAACGCTCTTGAAATTGAGAATCTATCTGCAAAACAGATTCCTGTAGCATTTGGAAAATTATACAGTTGGTTGCCGTTCAATGTTTCTAACATTGTTGATCTATATGCCTTTGGAAATCTTAGCTATAACGAAATCGCAAAAATAAAACGTATTGAAACGCATCGTGTAGAATTGATTATGGATAGAGTAAAACGAAGTTTTAGAAAGAATTTAAACTAATACGCTTGTTAGTTTTCTAAGACTTCTCGCATGGCCTTTGCTTTAATTAGACACTCCTCGTACTCTTTTAAAGGGTCACTTTTAGAGGTAACTGCGCTGCCGACAGAATACGATACGTATGCTTTTGATTGGTTATAGAGTATACTTCTAATGATAACATTAAAATCAAAATCACCTTCTGGTGTAAAATAACCAACCGCACCAGAATAAAGACCTCTTTTAGTTTCTTCATAGTGCTCTATGAGTTTCATAGCTGATATTTTTGGAGCTCCCGTCATACTTCCCATTGGGAATGTAGTTTTAATAACATCGATAGGATGTACATCGTCTCTAAGTTGAGATTCTATGGTAGAAATCATTTGGTGTACTTGTAAAAATGTATGCACCTTACACAATTCGGCGACTTGAACACTACCAGATTTTGCCGTGTGAGACAAGTCGTTTCTCACCAGATCAACGATCATTATGTTTTCACTGCGCTCTTTTTGGTCGTTGTCTAAGTTTTCTTTCAGTACTGCATCCTCTGATGCTATATGAGATCGTTTAGCGGTTCCTTTAATGGGTTGTGAAATGATCTTTTTACCCACTTTTTTAAGATAGCGCTCCGGACTGGCGGATAACAAATATTTATCATCCGTCTTTAGCATTGTAGCAAAAGGTGGTTTAGAAATTGCATTGAGTTTTAGATAGGTTTCTAACGGATGTATCACAGTATCTTCCGCATAGAATTCTTGACAAAAATTCGCTTCGTATATGTCACCTCTATGAATATGCTCTAATAAACCATTGATCTTATCAAAGTATTCATCTTTATGAATTCTAAGTTTAATCTTTATATCGTTTGTTGAATTGTTAGATGATTTTTTACCACACCCTTTTATCGCTTCAAAATCCTTTTCAATTTCATCATCTACCATTTTGAGGTACTTCAAAATCACTTCGTCTTGCTTAACTATAAAAATGCGCTTGGGCTGAAAAAAGTAAAGGTCTGGAAATTCTAAACCATCAGAATTCTTAGAGTTTAGTTCCTCCACATCATTTTTAAGATCGTAAGTGAGGTATCCAAAAAGCCAATCGTTTGTCTGAGACTGATATTCTTTAAGATCTTCAAACGCATTGTTGTAATCTGTCTTTATTGCAGTTAAAGCATCTACCGCCAAAACAGCTTCAAAACCACCATAGGTGTCATTATGACCGTTAGAATCTAGCCACACAAAGTCGTCAAATTGTTGTGCCCAACAAAGTAGCTTCTCCTTAAAGTCAGGAAGATTATTAATAGAATAACTTTTAGTAGTTCTCAATGGCAAATGGTTGAATGCAAATTACCGAAAATTAGTAATGATATAAAATCAATTTAATAACTCTTTATTGCAATCTTCAATCTTTTGGAAACTGTATCTTTGCCATTAAATTAAAACAGTGACATTTCAAGAGCTAAATCTTAAAACACCATTATATAACGCCCTAGATGATCTAGGTTTTAAGCACCCAACACCTGTACAATCACAATCATTTGGTCCTGTTGCAAGTGGTAAAGATGTGGTAGGTATTGCCCAAACTGGAACAGGTAAAACGTTTGCCTATTTACTGCCTATACTAAGAGATTTAAAATATTCAAGACAAGAAAATCCAAGAGTCCTCATTTTAGTACCTACACGTGAATTGGTAGTTCAGGTGGTGCAAGAAGCAGAAAAGCTCTCTAAATATATTAATAATAGAATATTGGGCGTTTATGGCGGTACAAATATTAACACTCAGAAACGCGAAGTAGCACAAGGTTTAGATATTTTAGTGGCTACACCTGGACGCTTATATGACCTTGCTGTAAGCCGTGTTCTTCAACTTAAATCCATACAAAAACTTGTTATTGACGAAGTTGATGTAATGTTAGATTTAGGTTTCAGGCATCAATTAATGAACATTTTTGATATTCTACCTCAGCGAAGACAAAACATTATGTTCTCTGCGACTATGACAGCAGATGTTGATCAACTTATTTCAGATTTCTTTATAAATCCAGAACGTATTTCTATAGCTGTATCTGGAACACCTTTAGAGAATATTAAGCAGTTGAGCTATGAAGCTCCTAATTTTTACACTAAACTAAATCTGTTGGAACATCTTCTTGCAGAAAAAGACATTTATACAAAAATTTTAATTTTTGTCGGGACCAAAAAAATGGCTGATAGATTATTTGAAATGTTAAACGAGATATTCCCAAACGAAGTCAGCGTTATACATTCTAACAAAACACAGAATTACCGTCTTCGCAGTATAGAAGAGTTTGAAAATGGGGAACAGCGCCTATTAGTAGCTACAGATGTTATGGCAAGAGGATTAGATATTGACGACATATCGCACGTCATAAACTTTGATACACCAGAATATCCCGAAAACTACATGCATCGTATAGGAAGAACAGGTAGAGCAGATAAAGAAGGTGTAAGTATACTTCTTAGTACCAAGAACGAGATGGATAATAAATTAAAGATCGAAGATCTGATGCAGCTTAAAATAGAAACACTCGAGATTCCTGAAGCCGTAACCATATCTAATGAGTTGATTGAAGAAGAGCGACCAGTGATTAAAGAGCACTACAACCCAATCAAAAAAACAGATGAAGATGCACCAGGACCAGCATTTCATGAAAAGAAAGATAAAAATAAGAAAGAGAATCTAGGCGGTTCTTACCGCAGAGAAATTGCCAAAAAATATAAAAAACCTAAAACACGAGGTGACAAAAATTATAATCGCAGAAACAAAAAACGTTAGTTAGATACATTGATATGACTTATAAAAA
>JABDIQ010000260.1 GCA_013003655.1 Winogradskyella sp.
AACAGAAATAAAAAGTGTTAAGACGACCAAAGAAAAGGTAATAAGCAAGACATTTAACGTTAACAAAAATGCCACTATTAAAGTAGATAACAGTTACGGCAACATTGATATAACGACATGGACAGAAGATAGAGCTGAATTTGAGATCATTATTAAAGTTACAGGTAATGACGAAGACGATGTAAACGATCGATTAGATGATATTGATGTAAAGTTTTCCGCATCAAAAGATTGGGTTGCAGCTGAAACATTAATTAAAGATAAAAATTCTAATTCTTGGTGGCGATGGGGCAACAATAAAAAGCTAAAAATGGAAATTAATTATATCATTAAATTACCCATTACAAATAATGTTAATTTAAATAACGATTATGGAAATATAAATGTAGATACTCTTGAAGGCAAAGCTGAGATTAATTGTGATTACGGAAAAATTACTACAAAAGAGTTAATGGCAGAGAATAATATGCTCAATTTTGATTATACTAATGACTGTTATTTTGAATTCATAAATAGCGGTAAAATACATGCTGATTATAG
The DNA here is from genome assembly GCA_013003655.1 of Winogradskyella sp. Classification (GTDB taxonomy): domain Bacteria; phylum Bacteroidota; class Bacteroidia; order Flavobacteriales; family Flavobacteriaceae; genus JABDIQ01. Next base: position 541 of record JABDIQ010000260.1, read on the forward strand.
CAGCTATACGGTGGGTAAAGCAAAAAATCTGGAAATTAGCGCTGATTATACAAAATCAATTATTGAAGTAGCAGAGAATGTTAATTACAATTGCGATTATGGTTCTATGAAAGTTGACAATATCAATAATCTAGACGGCAAAGGTGATTATCTAACTGTTAGGCTTGGAAACGTTTATAATAACGTAACTATCAATGCCGATTATGGTTCTATAAAGATTGATAGAATGGCCTCTAATGCAGGAAATGTATTAATAAACACTGAATATGTAGGAATAACATTAGGATACGATTCCGCCTATAATTTTGACTTTGAATTCGATATGGAATACGGTGGTTTGAGCGGTACTGAAAATTTCAATTTTAATACAAAACGTATTCAATCAAGCGAAAAATATTATACTGGGTATCATGGTGCTGAAAATTCTGGTAATAAGATCAAGATAAACTCCGAATATGGTAGCATTACATTCAAACAAAACTAATTTAATTACTTATATCAATGAAAAAATCAACAATTATTACGGCTTTTATATTAATGATTACATATACATCCTGCGCACAATGGAGTGGCGAGCGTATTAAAGGTAATGGTGATAACACTACAGTTACAAGAAATACATCAAATTACAATGGCGTACACTGTGCTGGTTTTATGAATTTTAAACTAGTAAAAGGTACTGAAGGTACAATAACAATGCGTGGCGAATCTAATTTATTAGAGTATATAATTACTGAAGTTAAAGACGGTGAATTACACATTAAAGTTAAGGATAAGGTTAATCTAAAACCTTCTAACAATTCTTCAATTGAGATTACAATTCCTTTTGATGATATAGAAAGTGTATCCTTAGCAGGTTCAGGAGATCTTTGGAATGAAGACGTAGTTAGCAGCTCGAATATGCGCGTTTCCTTAGCAGGTTCTGGCGATTTAGAGCTTAACATAGATTCTAAAGATGTAAAGACAAGTGTTGCAGGATCTGGTGATATGACGGTAAAAGGAACTGCTGAAAATCTTAAAGTAAGTATAGCAGGATCTGGTGATTTTCATGGTTACGAATTAACATCTGTAAATGTAGAGGCTGATATAGCTGGTTCTGGTGGTGCCAAAGTAACTTGCAATGGTGATTTAAAGGCCCGAATAGCAGGATCTGGTGACATAAGGTATAAAGGCAATCCTAAGACTGAGGACACCAAAGTAATGGGCTCAGGATCAATTATGAGTAATTGAGCTAATACTAATCCTAGTAACTAAAGAAACCAGTCGTTAAGGCTGGTTTTCTTTATTAGGAACCCGTAACAATAATGCTATACCAATTAAGAAGAATACAAATAAGAACAATATAGAATTACGCATACTACCTGTTATTTGGTCTATAGTTCCGTAAATAATCATTCCAATAACAATACCTATTTTTTCTGCAACATCAAAAAAACTAAAGTAAGAGGTTGTGTCTTCAGTTTCTGGCAAAAATTTGGAATACGTTGACCTTGCAAGCGATTGAATGCCTCCCATAACTAAACCTACTAATCCTGCAGTGACATAAAATTGAATGGGAGTCTCAACGAAATAACCGTAAAAACAGAGGCTCATCCAAATAAAATTTACGGCAATAAGCGTTTTAATATTTCCAAATTTACTCGAAGCTCTAGACGTTAAAATAGCGCCAACAATGGCTACAAGCTGAATCACCAATATACTCACAATTAATCCTGTAGTTTTTTCACTAACACCACCCCATTTTATTTCTTCTTCACCAAAATAAACTGCTACTAACATTATAGTTTGTACAGCCATACTAAATACAAAAAACGCCACTAAATAACGCTTGAGACGAAGATTATTGGTAAGTGCTTTCCAAACTTGTTTTAGCTCCCTAAAACCATTAAAAACAATATCTTTAGTCACTTTATGCCCTGTAGAAACGACCTTAGGAAGAATGTAAAACGTATACTGACTAAACAGTGCCCACCAAACACCTACCGTTACAAAAGAGTATCTCATCATTTGTAACTTCTCCGCGCCTGTTTCTTGAGACATAACCATTCCTAAATTTATAAGTAGTAAAATGACGCTACCAATATAACCCATTGAAAAACCCTTGGCACTTACGCGGTCTTGTTGTTCTTTAAAAGCAATATCTGGTAAATAAGAATTATAAAACACTAAGCTACCCCAATACCCTATAAGACCCATAAAATAAAAGAGTAAGCTTATGTAGATATGATCCAGGCTAAACCAATATAATCCAATGCAGCCAGTTGAACCTAAGTAACAGAAGAATTTCATAAAATTCTTCTTATTGCCTACATAATCTGCAATTCCAGATAAAATTGGCGAAGAAAATGCAACCACTAAAAACGTAAAAGCCGTAACGAAAGTTATCAATGCTGTGCTCTTAAATTCAAAACCAAAAGCATCAACACGCTTTAATTCGGTCACAAAAAGTGACGAGTAAAATAATGGAAATAGTGATGAAGTAATGGTTAAGGTATAAACCGAGTTTGCCCAATCATAAAAAGCCCAAGCATTTAAGAGCTTCTTTGATCCTTTGGAAGGGTTATTCATCTATTTGTTTTTGAATTAAAAAAGCTGCCATAATAGGCAGCTTCTAAAGTAATCAATATTTTTTATATCCTTAATTTATAGGTCTAAAAGAAGTGACACCAAACTTTTTAGCTTCTGCTTTAGCTTTAGGAGCCAACGCTTTTAAGTTTGCAATACGTGAATCGTTACTAGGGTGCGTGCTTAAAAATTCAGGTGGTGCTTGCCCATTGCTATTTGCTTTCATTCGTTTCCATAATTCAGCAGCTTCATCTGGATTGTAGCCTGCTATACCCATGAGGTACAAACCTATTTTATCGGCTTCGGTCTCATGAGCTCTACTAAATGGTAACATACCTCCAACAGTAGTTACTATTCCGTAAGCTTGATTATAAATACCAAGATTCTTGTCGTTTTGTAATGCTATATTTCCAGCAACAGCGATACCCTGTTGTAAATAAGCTGCACTCATACGTTGCTGACCATGGTTGGCTAAAGCATGGGCCACTTCATGTCCCATAATTGCCGCAACACCAGTCTCATTAGCCGCAATTGGTAAAATCCCTGTGTAAAAAACTATTTTACCACCTGGCATGCACCATGCGTTTACCGTTTTATCATCTACCAAATTGTACTCCCACTTATAATCCTCTAAATAGCCTTGATAACCATTGGCATTTAACCATCGTTCTGCAGCAACTGCTATACGTTGACCAACACGAGTTATCATTTCAGATTCAGAAGTGCCTGTAACGACATTATTTTCTGACAAAAATTGATCGTATTGTGCAAAAGCTGAAGGAAACAACTGATCGTTAGAAACAAATGCCATGGTCTTTTTGCCAGTAAATGGGTTTGTAGCACAAGCAACAATGACAAGTGCAACACCTATTGACAGTATTAACTTTTTAATCTTCATCAATTTATATTTTATAGTTGTTGTAATTTAATAAATAGATTCTAAAGTTAAGACACTTGCACCGCAAAAAAGTCACAACAATTACTTGGGTTTTCCACTAATATGTAATTGAGAAAAGTTTTTGTTAATAGTCATACTAGCAATACCGTTTACTTTAGCATGCTCTAATGGTATAATTTCATTATCTAATTCAATTTCCTCTATTTCAAAAGGTAATCCATGAATATGTAGTTTGAAAGTTTCGTATGAAGTGATAAACTTCCCTTCTTTGTGTTGTTGAATCGTTAATGATTTAGCTTTACCTCTAAGTTTAAAGTTTCTTAAACTATATCTTCCTTTGGTATAATCGTAGCCGTCATGAGCATCATCATACAATAAAGAAATCTCCTTTCCTTCGGTAAAATATACATCTAGAACTATTTCTTCAATTTTCTTTTCACCAACATATTGCTGAATTGGATATTTAGGAATAATTGCACCTTCTTTTATAAATAAAGGCATTTGGTCTATATCTGCATCTATCCACATCTCTTTACCACCTTTTATGACCTCATCCGTCCAGTAATTGTACCATAATCCTTTTGGTAAATACATACGTCTACCTTTTGCGTTCGGCTCAAGGACAGGGCAGGCTAAAATTTGTTCGCCAAAAATAAACTCATCTGTTCTATAATGTGTATGCACATCGTCTTGATCGTAAAGTACAAGCGACTTAAGTATTGGTGTGCCATGATCTGCATAATTCCAAAAAGCAGTATATAAATACGGTAATAGCTGATATCTTAATTCAATAAATTTTCTAACAATGGCTGTAACGTCTTCATCAAAAGCCCATGGTTCTTGATCACCATGATCACCTGATGAATGCACTCTAAAAAATGGGTGGAATACGCCCAATTGAATCCATCTTGTAAATAATTCGCCTTGAGGTTGTTCTGCAAATCCACCGATGTCACTACCTATGTATGAAAAGCCAGACATAGCCATACGCTGTGCTTGGATATTGGCAATCCATAAATGCTCCCAAGTTGCAACGTTATCGCCTGTCCAAGAAGAGGTGTAGCGCTGTGTCCCAGAATAGGCTGCACGTGTTATAACAAATGGTCGTTTAGGATAAGAATACTTTTTTAGACCTTGATAAGTAGCTCTCGCCATTTGCATGCCATAAATATTATGAGCTTTTCTATGACTACACGGATTATCATCATAATCATGACGAACATCATCTGGGAATGTTTTATTTGGAACTTCCATTACTGCTGGCTCATTCATATCATTCCAAACACCTTTTACACCAATTTCTTCTATCAGTTCTTTAAATAACCCAGACCACCAATCTCTTACTTCAGGATTAGTGAAATCTGGAAAATAACATTCGCCTGGCCAAACTTTCCCCTTCATGTAGTCTCCATCTGCCCTCTTACAGAAATAGTCGTTTTCTAAAGCTTCTTTAAATACTGAATATTCCTTATCTATTTTAATTCCTGGATCTATTATTGCTACCGTTTTAAATCCGTCGTCCGCAAGTTCTTTTACCATGCGTTTAGGATCTGGAAAATACTCTTTGTTCCAAGTAAAACATCTAAAACCATCCATATAATCAATATCCAGATAAATGGCATCACAAGGAATTTGTAATTTTCTAAATTTAGATGTAATTTCTTTAACTTTAGATTCGGGATAGTAACTCCACTTACATTGATGAAATCCAAGCGCCCACAAAGGTGGCAATTGATGTGGTTTTCCTGTTAGGTCTGTATAGCTTTCTACAACATCAGACATTTGCGGACCGTAAATGAAATAATAATTCATTTCACCACCTAGTGCCCAAAAACTTGTAACATTACGTCGCTCATGAGCAAAATCAAAATACGATCTAAATGTGTTGTCAAAAAATATTCCATAGGATTTTCCGTGGTGTAAGCCAGTGTAAAACGGAATCGCTTTATAAATAGGATCTGTTTCCTTCCCAAAAGCATAAGAGTCTGTTACCCAATTCTCGTAGCGTTTTCCTTTTAGATTTAAATGGTTTGGCTTATCTCCTAATCCATAATAGCTTTCTCCATCATTAGATACTTTGCTCATCTTCACAAAATTTCCACCATACTCGTAGCTCTCTTCCCAATGGAATCCTGCGTCATCTTGACTAATTAGTTCATTATCCTCAGCATCATAGATAGATACTTTCATATCCTCTTTTGAAATTTGACAAATCAATTTTGAAGTCGTGATTTGATAGTAGTCTTCCTCTTCTTCAATAATTAACTCGTTATAACCTGTACTAGCGTACTTGGTTATAGCATATGAGAAATCTTTATCGAAATTACCAGTTGTGGCATAAGTAAACCTTAAAACACTATCTCTAATTATCTTAAGGCGCAGCACGACGTCATTTTCTGAGAAAAAGTAAAGGGTATCTACATCTTTCTTAAACTTTATAATTTTGGAAGGAAATAAATTTCCTTTATGCTCTAGCTCAGTATTTACAATCATAGGGGATCTGTGTAAATTTTAGGGCATAAAAAAACGGAAAAATTCATTGCTATAAAAGTTATTGCCATATATATTGTTCTAACTTTATTAACTATAACGATATAGCAACTATTCCTCTTGTATTTATTTAGAATATTTAAAGACCACCATACCTAAAGGTGGTAACTTTACATCCACCGAAAAATCTCTAAAATGCCACGGTTTATCTTCAGTAGTTCTTATGGTATTTTTATATAAACCACTTCCAAAGTACTTTTTAAGGTCTGAGTTGAATATTTCTTTGATTTTACCTTTTCGTGGTAAGCCAACTTTGTAGGCATCTTT